>NZ_JAERJY010000064.1:0-18532 GCF_018257375.1 Providencia sp. JGM181
TAACAATATTGTGTATGTCTATAAATTCGCCATTGTATTTTTGTGGCAAATCTGTGTAAATTTCTTGTAACTGAAAGATTTTTCTGGAAATCATAGACGTGATCATGATTTGCTAACAAGATGTGTTTATACTGTGATGGCTCTTACCTTACCAAATTTTGAAAGGACTTGATGATGGATGATAAATTAAAACAAAGTGCTCTCGATTTTCATGAGTTTCCTCATCCTGGGAAAATTACTGTAACACCAACCAAACCGTTAACCACTCAACGTGACCTAGCCTTAGCTTATTCCCCAGGCGTTGCGGTACCTTGCCTAGAAATCGCAGAAGAACCACTAAAAGCGTACCGTTATACAGCGAAAGGTAACCTTGTGGGGGTTATCTCTAACGGTACTGCGGTACTAGGATTAGGGAATATCGGTGCATTGGCAGGTAAGCCTGTCATGGAAGGGAAAGGGGTGCTATTTAAGAAATTCTCGGGTATTGATGTTTTCGATATTGAAGTCGATGAAACCGATCCTGATAAGCTGATTGATATCATCGCGTCGCTGGAACCAACATTCGGCGGTATCAACCTCGAAGATATTAAAGCGCCAGAGTGCTTCTATATTGAACAAAAATTACGTGAACGCATGAATATTCCTGTGTTCCATGATGACCAACACGGAACCGCCATTATTTGTACTGCGGCGGTGATTAACGGTCTACGTATCGTTAAAAAAGACATTGGCGATGTGCGTTTAGTGGTATCCGGTGCGGGTGCCGCATCGATTGCCTGTATGAACTTATTAGTGGCGTTAGGATTAAAGCGCGAAAATATCACCGTTTGCGATTCAAAAGGGGTGATTTATAAAGGTCGCGATGAACGAATGGATGCGACTAAAGCCGCGTATGCGATTGACGATAATGGTCAGCGCACATTAGCGGATGCTATTCCTGATGCTGACATTTTCTTAGGTTGCTCAGGTCCTCGCGTATTAACACCTGAAATGGTGAAAACCATGGCGAAAGACCCGCTGATTTTAGCATTAGCCAACCCTGAGCCGGAAATTCTGCCACCATTAGCAAAAGAAGTTCGCCCAGATGCCATTATCTGTACAGGGCGCTCTGACTATCCGAACCAAGTTAACAACGTTCTGTGCTTCCCATTCATCTTCCGCGGTGCGCTGGATGTTGGCGCAACGACAATCAACGAAGAAATGAAACTGGCTTGCGTTTACGCTATCGCTGACTTAGCGCTGGCGGAACAAAGTGAAGAAGTCGCTTCAGCGTACGGGAACCAAGATTTATTCTTTGGACCTGAATATATCATTCCAAAACCATTCGACCCGCGCCTTATCGTGAAAATTGCGCCAGCAGTAGCAAAAGCAGCAATGGAATCAGGCGTTGCGACACGCCCAATCACGGATATGGATGCGTATGTTGAAAAGCTGAATCAGTTTGTTCATAAAACAAACTTATTTATGAAACCAATTTTCTCCCAAGCGAAAAAAGAGCTAAAACGCATCGTATTAGCGGAAGGGGAAGAAGAGCGCGTATTACACGCAACTCAAGAGCTGGTTTCTCTTGGTTTAGCATTCCCTATTCTGGTAGGTCGCCCTAGCGTGATTGAAATGCGTATCCAAAAACTGGGTCTGCATATTGAGCTAGGTAAAGATTTTGAAGTGGTCAACAATGAAAATGACCCACGCTTTAAAGAGTACTGGCAAGAATATTATCAAATTATGAAACGCCGTGGTGTTTCTCAAGAAATGGCGCGCCGTGCATTAGTTGCAAACCCAACTATTATCGGCGGTATCATGGTTCTACGTGGTGAAGCTGATGGGATGATATGTGGCTCAATCGGCAGCTACAGTGAACACTACCAAGTCGTCAAAGATTTATTTGGCTTCCGCGAAGGTGCACATACTGCTGGGGCAATGAATGCCTTGTTATTACCAACCGGTAATACCTTTATTGCAGATACTTATGTGAACGAAGATCCAACGCCAGAAGAGTTAGCGGAAATCACCTTAATGGCAGCGGATACCGTTCGTCGATTTGGTATTGAGCCTAAAGTGGCGCTGTTATCACGTTCGAGCTTTGGTTCTTCAGATTGTGTTTCAGCACAAAAAATGCGCGATACTCTGGCATTAGTGAAAGCGCGTGAGCCAAACTTGGAAATTGACGGTGAAATGCATGCGGATGCGGCGTTGATTGAATCAATCCGTAAAGACGTGATGCCAGATAGCCCACTGAAAGGCTCAGCAAACTTACTGATTATGCCAAATATGGAAGCGGCACGTATTAGCTATAACTTGCTGCGCGTCACCAGTTCTGATGGTGTTACTGTGGGTCCTGTACTGATGGGGGTTGCGAAACCTGTCCACGTCTTAACGCCAATCGCATCTGTTCGTCGTATTGTCAACATGGTGGCGTTAGCCGCAGTGGAAGCGCAAACGAATCCACTGTAATTAGCTTCATTATAATAGTTTCTCGAATGATTGATTAATCATCGAGTTCCGCATAAAGACTTCCATTGTGGTTAATGGGAGTCTTTTTTATTTGAAAATGATTATCATTATCTGTATTTTGAATGGCTTCAAAGTCACTATATGGAAAAAATAATGATATCAGCACGTTCTTTGAATTATTTAACGAAAAACTCCTCACTGTTGAGTTTAGGGATGCTTTTCGTTTTGAGTTTCACACAGTTAGGATGTACCTCACAAACACCAAAACCCGCTCAGCAATTGGATCCCCAACTCACACAAGCTGGCAAAATCATTGATTTAGATTCGGGTAAATCCATCACTCCTCAGCAGTTAATTCAAGAGCTTGCAGCCTCTCCTCGTGTGATTGTTGGGGAGAAACACGACAATATTTACCATCATCAAATTGAGCAATGGGTCGCCCAGGAAATGCAGCAAATACGTCCTCAAGGTGCGGTGCTGTTGGAAATGCTCACCCCAGATCAACAAAGCCGAGTTAACAATGTTCAAAAACAGATGCAAGGGAACCCGTATATTCGGGATGAAAAACTGCAAGAGATTTTACATTGGAATAGTGGCTGGCCGTGGGCGCAATATGGGGAACTCGTGAAGTATTTACTGGCTCAGCCATCCCCAGTTTTAGCAGCAAATATTAATCGAGATGCTGTGCTGAAGGCTTATGACAACCCACCGACACTAACGGGAGCACATTCAACTCAGCTTGTTATTCAGGAATTGATCAGCGAAACCATTAAGCGCTCACACAATGGTGAGTTGGATAATAAACAAGCGATAAAGATGATGGTGATCCAGCAGTTAAGAGATAGGGCGATGGCGCAGGGCTTATTAGATGCTCCGGCTCCCGCATTGTTATTTGCAGGTGGTTATCATGCAACGCGAGCGATTGGTGTGCCGTTACATATGCTCGATTTAGCGCCAGATGAGCCATTGAAAGTATTGATTATTTCGGAGCAAGGCGAGGAAATCGATAACTTGCATGCGGATTATGTTTGGTACACGCCTAAATAATCAACAAAGACAAGCAATATGATGATTTAAAATCGTTAATTTTGTGAAGTAATCATCACATTTATTTACAAATAATTTCCATTTGCATTCGTTATTAATTATCATTTGCAACTCTGTAAAAGCACGTAAGATGAATATGAGCACAATAACGTTTGAAAGTGGGTATGTGAGTAGAACTTCCAAAATGGGCGGCTGGCTGGTTTTAGCCGTGGCACTGCATATTGTCATTGTGGGGTTTTTTATCTGGGTAACACACAATGCGCGATGGGAAGAATCCCTGCCGCCGCCCTCGGTGGTGATGGAGTTATCTATCGAAGCACAAGCCAAACAATTAACGGAAGTGAACATTGGTCAAACTCAAGAGCTAGCAGTGGCGAGTGAATCCCATAAAGCACAAGCAGAGGACGCCATTATTCCCACACTGCCTGTTAATGAGCAAGCGGAAGTGCAACTCACGAAAACAACGGCGAAAAAACCAAAGCCTGAGTTGAAAAAGCAGAAACAAGAACAGCAGCAAGTGAAGAAGGTGCAAACCACAGATTCGAAAGCCAGCGATGCGCCAGTGACCAGCGATGCGGCGGCACTTGTCCAAAGCCAGCAAATTGCAGCGGAACTTAATAGCCAGTCCGAAGCCCTCGATAGCCTTCAAAAAGAGTGGGAAGCGATGGTGCTTGGAAAATTGAATAAATATAAACGTTACCCTGAAGATGCAGGAAGGCGTAATCGCATAGGTAAACCAGTGGTGATGTTTACGGTAGATAGCCAAGGTTTTTTACTTGATAGCAGTTTAGCGAATTCATCAGGCACACGCTCTTTAGACAGAGAAGCGCAGCAGGTGTTATCTCGCGCAGCACCGTTACCCGTACCGCCAGCAGAAATTCTTAAGAATGGACGGATAACAGTCAGGTTACCTATTGATTTTACTCTTAATGATAAATAGATTGGACTCACCATGCGTCATAAAACCATACATAATAAAACCATGCGTAATAGAATCACCACTTATTGCGTGGTCACACTACTTGGGTTATATGCAGCCAGCAGTGCTGCGGAGGACAAAATGCTAGCACCAATAGCGAAAAAACAGCCCCACACTATGACTATCCATGGGGATCAGCGCGTCGATAACTATTATTGGTTAAGAGACGATAACCGTGAAGCCCCAGAGATCCTTGAATATCTGAATCAAGAAAATGCCTATACCACGCAGCAGCTTGAATTGGGTGAGCCATTAAAACAGGAAATTTACGACGAATTATTATCTCGCGTAAAGCAAGATGATGAGTCGGTGCCATATAACTACAATGGCTATACATACCGTTCTCGCGTTGTCGCCGGCAAAAACTACTCTATTTATGAAAGACGCCCAATTAATAGTGATGGCGAATGGACAGTTTTGGTTGATGGTAACCAACGCGCGGAAGGAACCGAATATTATCGAATGGGGGCGTTAGCTATTTCCCCAGATAACACCACGATCGCGATTGCTGAAGACCGCCAAGGTCGTAATGATTATGCGGTTTCGTTCCGTAAAGTTGATGATGCAAAGTGGCAAGAAAATGTCCTGACTAACACCTCAGGCAATATTGTGTGGGCAAATGATAACCGCACACTGTTTTATGTTAATAAAGACAAACAAACACTGCTGCCTTATCAAGTGGTTAAGCACCAATATGGCACGGCGCAATCTGCCGATAAATTGGTGTATGAAGAAAAAGATGATACTTACTATGTCAGTTTAGCGAAATCCACCTCCAAAGATTATATTCTGATCGGGATCACCAGCACCGAAACTTCAGAATATCGTCTTTTGGATGCCAACCAACCTGAACGTGATGCGATAGTGCTACAACCTCGCAAAACAGGTGTGGAATATTACCCTGATCATTTTAACGGCAAATTCTATATTCGCTCTAATCATCAACATCCATTATTCGGGCTGTATATTGCGGATAATGCCACGGCACCATGGGTAAGCTTTATCGCGCCTCGTGATGATGTCGACCTTGAAGATTTTGCGTTATTTAATAACTGGTTGGTGATTGAAGAGCGCCAAAACGGCTTAGTGAATATTCGACAAATTAGTTGGTTAACCCACAAAGAGCATTCTGTGAGCTTTGATGATCCGGCTTATATGGCGTGGATTGGTAACAACCCAGAGCCAGATACGGATAAATTACGCTACGGCTACTCCTCCATGACAACACCATCCTCGGTGTATGAAATTAATATGCTGACTCAAGAGAAACAGCTATTAAAACAAGAGGAAGTGAAGGATTTCAATAAAGCGAATTATCAAAGTGAACGTATTTGGATCACTGCCCAAGATGGAGTGAAAGTACCGGTTTCGTTAGTTTATCGCAAAGATAGTTTCAAACAAGGTAAAAACCCACTTCTGGTTTACGGTTACGGTGCATATGGATATGGTATCGATCCGTCATTTAGTTCTTCTCGCTTATCCCTGCTTGATCGCGGATTTGTGTATGCTATTGCCCATATTCGTGGTGGAGGGGACTTAGGAAAGAATTGGTACATTCAGGGTAAAACCGTCAATAAGATGAACACCTTTACGGACTTCATTGATGTGACAAATGCCTTGTTGGCGCAAGGCTATGGAGAAAAAGGCCATGTCTATGCCATGGGCGGCAGCGCAGGTGGCTTACTGATGGGCGCTGTTGTCAATATGGCTCCTGATCTGTATGAAGGTGTGGTTTCTGCAGTGCCATTTGTTGATGTTGTCACGACCATGCTTGACCCTTCAATTCCACTGACTACAGGGGAATATGATGAGTGGGGTAATCCAGAGAATGAAGAAGATTACTGGCGCATTAAAGCCTATAGCCCATATGACAATATCAAAGCCCAACATTACCCGCATATTTTGGTCACCACAGGGCTGCATGATTCCCAAGTACAATATTGGGAGCCTGCAAAATGGGTGGCAAAATTGCGTGATCTGAAACAAGGCAATTCTTTATTGTTATTAGAAACCAATATGAATGCCGGGCACGGTGGAAAATCCGGCCGTTTTAATGCCTTAGATGATATTGCGAGAGAATATAGCTTTATTCTGATGTTAGAAAATAAAGCGAAATATTTTCCAGATTTAAAATAGCGTTACCCATAATAATTAGCCAAAAATAAGGCTATTAAGGATCAGCTGTACGGTTTATTAAAACGGGCAGCTGATCCTATTCGCAGACATTATTTTTATTCTGCGTTTGCAATGTGAGCGACTGTTTTATCAGTACGTTTACAGGAATGGTTTAATGAATAATAAAATAATAATCATGGTAGCTGGGACTATTTCCGCTGGCTTCCACGGCTTCGCTTTGTCTGAAAACACACAGCAGACAAATAAGCAGAAAGATGATGTGGTTAATTTTAGCCAATTAAAAGTGTCGGGCGCGCAAAAACAAACGCCGTTGGTCAAAGCATTGGAAAAACCAGGCGCCTATAGCGCAGTTGGCACCGAAAATAAATTGCAATCGATGGATAAAATTATCCGTTCGATGCCTGGAACCTATACCCAAATGGATGCGAGCCAAGGCACCATCAACGTGAATATTCGCGGACTGAGTGGCTTTGGCCGTGTAAACATGATGGTGGATGGGGTCACACAAAGCTATTACGGAATATCACCAAGTAAGTTCACTCACGGTATGCAGCCGAGTAATGACTTTGGTTCACTTATCGATCCTAATTTTATTGTGGAGGTAGAGGTAGAAAAGGGGCAATTAAATGGCAGCAACAGTGTTAACGCCTTAGCGGGAAGCGCCAACTTTCGAACCTTATCTATCGATGATGTGATTTTCAAAGATAATTTGTGGGGAGTACGTAGCAAAGGGAGCTGGGGAGATAATGGACTCGGCTATAACGGTATGGTTTCGGTTGCGGGAAAAACGTTATTAAATGAGGGTGATGGGTATTTTGGCGGCTTAATTGCCGTGAGTGGGCACAATATCCCAGGCAGTTATAAAAATGGTGATGGCTTTGATACGGATGAATTTGCAACGGATCCGACATTCAAACAAAAACCTCAATCTCAATTAACTAAATTAAAATATAAACCGAATGATAGCCATGAAGTCGAGTTCAGCGGTCGATTTTTACAAAATAAATTAACCAGCCGTAAGATTAATAGTGAAGATTATTACCTTAAATATAAATACACGCCAATTAACGAATTGATTGATGTGGAAGTGCTGGCGAGCCATGGATTTAATACCCAAAAATTCCAAGGTGAGCCAATTGGTGGTGCATTAAAAGACGCGGAATCAGAGAATAAATCTGACAGTATTAATATTTCCAATACTAGCCGTTTTTCTTATGGTGACACTGATTTTAAGTGGCAGGTTGGTTCGAAATTAATGAAGACCAAATACCAAAAAATCACAAAACCAGTAGAAGATCCAAACACTATTACTTACAACCCATTCTCGCCGAGTGGCACACAAGATATTGCGAGCTTGTATACGCAATTTGAGGCTCAGTACGATATTTATACTGCTACATTCGACCTCAATTATTTAAATTATCGCGTTCAAGGGTATAAACCCGCTTGTGATGAAACCGAGAAATGCTTCCCTCAAGAAGCCAGTACGTTAAATTTACGAGAAAGTGGTATTAACCCAGGAGTGTTAGTCTCGGCACAAATTATTCCTGAATTTCAGCCATTTGTGAGTTACGCGCATTCGATGCGTGCGCCGAACTCTCAAGAAGCATTTTTCTCCCAAAATGGCGGTCAGAGTATGAACCCATTCCTAAAAGGAGAAAAAGCACAAACTTGGCAAATTGGTTTTAATAGCTTCAAGCCGGACCTAGTGGTGGAAGGAGATCAATTTAACCTAAAAGCACTGTGGTTCCATACTCATATTAAAGACTACATTACCAGTAAATCCTTCATGTTATGCCGTGCAACTTCTCAAGAAGAATTTGATTGGTGCTTAATTAACGATGATGTGTGGGATAAAGAAAATCCAGATATTTTTCAACGTGCTGATATGTATGTGAACGACCCTCGAGATGTTAATTTGCGCGGTTACGAGTTGCAAGCTAACTACGATGCTGGCGTGTTTTACTCCATGGTTTCTTACACCAAAGAGTCTGGCAAACAACCAGTATCAATCAACAGTACATCGGTATTTAGTGCAGGGGACTTTACCCAATTACCTGAATATTACGTGACTTTAGATTCGGGAGTTCGCCTGTTTGATGAAAAACTGACCGTAGGCTCGACAGTGACATGGACGGGACCATCTAAACGTATCAGTCCAATTCCTGACGGTGACATGAACGGGGATGCAATGACGGAAAAGTATGAAAAACAGCCAACTATCGTTGATCTGTACGCAGACTATGAAATCAATAAACATTTCAAATTAATGATGGCGATTAATAACCTCACTAATGAAAACTACACCGACGTGCTAAACCGTGCGAACTCTGGCGCAGTGATGGAAGAACGCGGCAGAAACAATGAAACGGGAAGAGGGCGCAGTTATATGATTGGCGGTCAAGTGCGCTTCTAATCAGGAAATTGCTAACGGAAAGCGTTTAGTATTATTTTTAGTCTTACTTTCTAAGGAAGATTGATAGGCTTATTATCTAAACGCTTTTCAATATTGGATACTCGACTCTCAGTTTATCCCTTTGGATTCATTACAATCAACTAATAAAAGTATGGAGATTGCAATGAAAACTATCAATAAAATCAATGTGCTTGATTTAATTTCGCCAGAAATGCAAAAAGTTATTCAATATTATGAACAACAGATACCAGCTGAGCCAACTGATGGAAGCTATGAAGCTCAGCGTATTGCTTATAACGAAGATCGCCGTTATTGGAACGCCAACGCACCTGAACTTTTTCGTGTTGAAAACATGACGGTTAAAACCGTCAAAGGTGACGTTGTCACGAAAATTTATCACCCTATTGAACATACACCTGCCACACTGTTTTATCTACACGGTGGCGGGTTTATCCTCGGCAATCTTGATACTCATGACCGAATTATGCGTTTATTAGCGCTGTATTCTGGCTGTACGGTTATCGGCATTGATTATTCGCTTTCCCCTGAAGCTCGTTATCCTCAAGCGATTGAAGAGGCGGCAGCGGTATGCCAATTTTATTCTAAACATGCAGAAGAATATGCACTGAATATGAATCACATTGGATTTGCGGGGGATTCTGCTGGTGCGATGTTATCCCTTGCTACCGTATTATGGTTACGGGATAAACAAATCCACTGTGGTGATATCTGCGCAGTTTTACTGTGGTATGGGTTATATGGTTTACAAGATTCAGTCAGTCGTCGTCTGTATGGCGGTGAATGGGATGGGCTAAGACCAGAAGATCTTCAAGAGTATGACAACGCTTACTTAGGCGAAGAAGGAAGCCGTGAAGAACCTTACTATTGCTTGTTCAATAACGATCTGACGCGAGGTATTCCGCCTTGTTTTATTGCGAGTGCAGAATATGACCCGTTACTTGATGATAGCGTGACATTATTTCAAACGTTCCAATCACATAAAATACCTTGTGAATATAAAATGTATCCAGGGACGCTGCATGCCTTTTTACATTACTCGCGTATTATGCCAACGGCAGATAACGCCATTCGAGATGGCGCGGAATATTTTAAAAAACGGCTATTTGGGTGATTTTTTCGCTCGAACCTTCTGAATATTGGTCACTTGGCTTTCAACCCATCCATCATTTAAGCGAGTTTTGAGCTGTTGACCTAATTTCACCTGGCTGGTTTTTTTTAATACCGCGCCATCCGTGGTTTCGCTGATACTGAAACCTCGAGCGAGGGTAGCAAGAGGGCTGACAGCCTCCATTTTTGAGCAGGCAACAGCAAAACGCTGGCGGTAGTTATTCACTAACTGAGTCAGCATATTTTGCAAATGGTACTGAGTTTGCTGCAATTGTCGCTGTTGGCGTTGTAATTGAGGACGCAGGTCATTTTGCATCAAACGGCGTTGGTTTTTATCGAATACAAAGGTGGCGGATTGTAGCTGGCGGCTGATGGCATTGGTCAGTTTTTGGCGTAAGGCTGAAAGCTGATTTTGTTGCCGAGCAAGGCGTAATTGCGGGTGTTGCTGCTGTAAACGGTGCTGAAGACGTGCGAAACGTTGCTGCTGCGCTGCAAAATAATAATCCATCGCCATCTCTAGGTGCTGTTGCCCTGATTTCAATTGGCGCAGCATTTCGGTTTGATTGCGACTGACAAGCTCCGCAGCTGCAGATGGAGTCGGTGCGCGTACGTCGGCAACATAATCGGCGATGGTCACATCCGTTTCATGCCCAACGGCGCTAATGATGGGTAATCGACTAGCAAAAATAGCGCGCGCTACGACCTCTTCGTTGAATGCCCATAAATCTTCCAGTGACCCGCCTCCACGCCCCACAATGAGAACGTCGCATTCATTGCGCAGGTTGGCCAGTTCGATGGCTCTGGCAATTTGTGCTGGCGCTAAATCCCCTTGAACTGCCGTCGGGTAGATAATCACGGGAAGAGAAGGGTCACGGCGATGCAGGATATTTAAAATATCATGCAGGGCAGCGCCTGTAGCAGAAGTGATAATCCCCACGCGCTTTGCTGGAGATGGCAAGGCTTGCTTGTGAATAACATCAAATAGCCCTTGGGCATTAAGGGTTTGTTTGAGTAGCTCAAAGCGCTGTTGCAATAAACCTTCACCAGCGGGCTGCATGCTTTCAATGATTAGCTGATAGTCTCCACGCGGCTCATACAGTGTGACAGTGGCACGGACTAACACCTGTTGCCCATTTTGCGGACGGAAAGTGACGCGGGTATTCTGACCACGGAACATCGCCGCGCGAACTTGGGCACGATCATCTTTGAGTGTCAGGTACCAATGTCCCGAACTTGGTTGCGAAAAATTGGAAATTTCGGCCGTTAACCAAATTCGTCCCATTTGGGTATCAAGAAGTTCTCTTACCGTTTGGTTGAGCTTGCTGACTGAGTAAATTGCGCTATTTTGTTGAGTCGACATGTGAGCTAGATCAAATTTTAAAACAATGACTTAATTGACTGATACTAACGTAGCCGACGGACTTATCAAGTTTTTTTTGAAAAAAGTGCTGGAAGCAACCGATTACGGTGTGTATAATGCCGCGGCAATATTTTATACCTTTCATAACGCTGCCTGGTGGGATATTGCCTATGTTACGCATTAAAAAAGAAGCACTAACTTTCGACGATGTTTTACTCGTCCCTGCACACTCAACTGTACTGCCAAATACGGCAGATCTGTCCACTCAACTGACCGCAAAAATCCGCCTGAACATTCCTATGCTCTCCGCAGCGATGGATACTGTCACCGAATCTGATCTGGCTATCGCACTGGCTCAAGAAGGTGGTATTGGATTTATCCATAAAAACATGTCCATTGAGCGTCAAGCTGAAGAAGTCCGCCGTGTGAAAAAACATGAAAGCGGCGTCGTGACTGATCCTGTCACTGTTACTCCAGAAACCACAATTCGTGAAGTGCAAGAAATGGCTGAACGTAATGGTTTCGCGGGTTATCCTGTGGTTTCTAAAGATAATTCTTTAGTGGGTATCATTACAGGTCGTGACGTACGTTTTGTGACGGACTTAGACCAACCAGTAACTGCGGTGATGACGCCAAAAGAGCGTTTAGTCACCGTGAAAGAAGGCGAAGCACGCGAAGTCGTTTTACAAAAAATGCATGAGCAACGTGTTGAGAAAGCCTTAGTTATCGATGATAACTTCCATCTGTTAGGTATGATCACCGTTAAAGATTTCCAAAAAGCAGAACGTAAACCAAACGCATGTAAAGACGAGCAAGGCCGTCTGCGTGTAGGTGCGGCTGTTGGTGCTGGCGCAGGTAACGAAGAACGTGTTGATGCACTGGTTGCAGCAGGCGTTGACGTTCTGCTCATCGACTCTTCACACGGTCATTCTGAAGGGGTTTTACAGCGTATTCGTGAAACTCGCCAAAAATACCCTGATTTGCAAATCATTGGTGGTAACGTTGCAACAGCGGAAGGCGCGAAAGCGTTAGCAGACGCTGGCGTTAGCGCAGTGAAAGTGGGGATCGGCCCAGGTTCAATTTGTACGACTCGTATCGTGACTGGCGTGGGTGTACCTCAAATCACGGCAATTGCTGAAGCCGCGGGTGCATTAGAAGGCACTGGCATTCCTGTTATTGCAGATGGTGGTATCCGCTTCTCTGGCGATATCTCTAAAGCTATCGCGGCAGGCGCTGCGTGTGTGATGGTCGGTTCCATGTTTGCAGGTACCGAAGAATCTCCGGGTGAAACTATCCTGTTCCAAGGTCGTACCTATAAAGCATACCGCGGCATGGGTTCTCTGGGGGCAATGTCTAAAGGTTCTTCAGACCGTTATTTCCAATCTGATAACGCAGCAGACAAACTGGTTCCAGAAGGTATCGAAGGTCGCGTGGCTTACAAAGGTCGCTTAAAAGAGATCATTCACCAACAAATGGGTGGCTTACGCTCATGTATGGGTCTGACAGGCTGCGGGACTATCGATATGCTGAGAACGAAAGCTGAATTCGTGCGTATCAGTGGAGCAGGTATTCAAGAAAGCCACGTTCATGATGTGACTATCACTAAAGAGTCTCCTAACTATCGCTTAGGGCAGTAATTATTGTTTAGGATAATAACGGCCATTTCGGGACGCTATTATCCTTTAAAACAGTAATCGAAAAGTTTCAGGGTGGCGCACATATTGATGGCGTCACCACCTTTTATTTTGACTTGAATTGCTGGAATTCTCCTCAAATGACTACAAATATCCATAAGCATCGCATTCTTATTCTTGATTTCGGCTCTCAGTATACTCAGCTGATTGCGCGTCGTATCCGTGAAATTGGCGTCTACTGTGAACTGTGGGCGTGGGATGTAACCGAAGAGCAAATCAGAGAGTTTAATCCTAACGGGATTATCTTGTCTGGTGGCCCAGAAAGTACGACAGAAGCGGATAGCCCACGTGCACCAGAGTATGTATTTAATGCGGGCGTCCCTGTTTTAGGTATCTGCTACGGCATGCAAACTATGTCCATGCAATTAGGTGGTGCGGTTGAAGTGTCTGGCGAACGTGAGTTTGGTTATGCGAACGTTGAAATTCTGGAAGATTGCGACCTGTTCCGCGGCATCCAAGATGCGCTGAACGAAGATGGCAAGCCAGTTTTAGATGTGTGGATGAGCCATGGCGATAAAGTGACCGCTATCCCGTCTAGCTTCAAAACGATTGCAAGCACGCCAAGCTGTCCATATGCCATCATGGCTGACGTTGAGAAGCGTTTCTACGGTGTTCAGTTCCACCCAGAAGTGACTCACACTCATCAAGGTTTAAATATTTTAAAACGTTTCGTATTGGATCTGTGCCAATGTGAAGCGCTGTGGACATCAGCCGCAATTATCGAAGATACCGTTGCTCGCCTGAAAGAACAAATCGGTGATGACCATGTTCTGTTAGCACTGTCTGGCGGTGTGGATTCTTCTGTTACTGCGCTATTATTAAATCGTGCGATTGGTAAGCGCCTGACCTGCGTATTCGTTGATAACGGTTTATTGCGTTTAAATGAAGCTGACCAAGTCATGGAAATGTTCCAAGGTAAATTTGACCTGAACATCATCCACGCGAAAGCAGAAGACCGCTTTATGAACGCACTGGCTGGCATTTCAGATCCAGAAGCTAAGCGTAAGAAAATTGGTCACGTATTTATCGAAGTGTTCGATGAAGAGTCGTCTAAGCTGCCAAATATCAAATGGTTGGCTCAAGGAACGATTTACCCAGATATTATCGAATCTGCGGCATCAGCAACAGGTAAAGCGCACGTTATTAAATCTCACCATAACGTGGGTGGCTTACCGGAAGATATGAAGCTGGGTCTGGTTGAACCTTTGAAAGAGCTGTTCAAAGATGAAGTGCGTAAGATTGGTCTGGAGTTAGGCCTGCCATACGATATGCTGTATCGTCATCCGTTCCCAGGCCCAGGTTTAGGTGTTCGTGTTCTGGGCGAAGTGAAGAAAGAGTATTGTGATCTGCTACGTCGCGCAGATGCTATCTTTATCGAAGAGCTGCACAAAGCGGATCTGTACAATAAAGTTAGCCAAGCATTCACCGTATTCTTACCAGTGCGCTCTGTTGGCGTAATGGGTGATGGTCGTAAGTATGACTGGGTTGTTTCTCTGCGTGCAGTTGAAACCATCGACTTTATGACTGCTCACTGGGCTCACTTGCCATATGACTTCTTAGGTCGCGTGTCTAATCGCATTATCAATGAAGTGAATGGTATTTCCCGCGTAGTTTATGACATCAGTGGCAAGCCACCAGCGACCATTGAGTGGGAATAATAGAGTTATTGTTGATAACAATGTTTAGTTGTCGATAAATTCAAAAGGCATCAGTTAGTTACTGGTGCCTTTTTGTTTTTTCATTAATTGAATTACCATTCTAGCTCTTCACCTTTGTTGCTAATGTATTGCTTTGAGATTAGTTGCTGCTTTTTACCTTGTCATTTCCTTAATTTTTTCAACGTAGACTCATTGAACTCCATTCTTATTCATAGCGTCCTTAAATAGGGACACAGCCAGTATAAAGATGATTTAAAGTCCATATTAGTGAACTTTAAATATGAGTTGCTTTCTTTCTAGGAACAATAGCCCCTAACGAATAGCATAGGCCAGTTAGCCCTGCGAGGCTTAACGGCAAAATCATGACGCTATCATTTTTGAGTGGGTTATCTAGGTTAAACATAATCACGATTAAGAATAAATTACTCGCGAAGGTGGCCGCAGTGTAAATAATTGCCACCTTTTGAGGTAAACGAATTAACGAAAAATCCTCGGCAAACTTATCAAAATGCTCCCAAATAAGGTGAATCACTAAATAACCGAGAATAAGCGTAAAGTAAAAAATGCTGAGTGCTTGTGTGGTTTGTGGATGAAAAAACTCAATCATATTTTATCGAGATATAGATGAAAATAACGCTGAGTATAGCCGCTAGAATATAAATATTAGTGGTTGTTAAAATCAGAGATGGAACGATAAGCGATATAGCACCATTGAGTGCTAAGGCGGAACCAACTCCTCCTGTAAGAGGATTCATTATCTTTTGAATTATCCAATTCATAGTTTCCCTTATTAGTTAAAATAACGTGCGTTAAAAACGAGGTAACGGAACAGCCAACAAGGCTAAAATACAAGCCCCCAAACACAAACGCACCCAGAATAATATTATCTAAAAAGAAAAACATACCCCGAACAAGGTAATTTAAAGCAGAAAAAATGATTATGAGAGCAGCCTCGTAAAAAACATTATTGAGGTATTTAGAGGTAGTTGTATTGCGGTAAACAAGATATGAGAAAAGAAATTCCAGAGTGATTTCCGTTATAAATTCACTTAAAGTGATTTTTTATTCAAATATTGGTAATTATTGCTTGTTCAATTAATTCATATTGTTATTATCAGTAGCCTATATACATTGAAAGTATATGTTCACTCCCCGTAATCATAATAATAAAGGTGAGGGGAAACTCACTGATCCATGGCTAAGGATAACAACGTGGCATTTCGTCTGAAATATCTTGCTCTTCTTCCTCTGCTGGTGGCGACTGCATGTCAGCAACCTGCGAAAACCAACATCATAGAAACTCCATCTGCACAAATTCAACCTGTGCTAGTTAACAATGCGTGGATAGAAATTTCTCACAGTGCATTGGATTACAATATCAAGAAAGTACAAGCATTATTGGGTGATAAAGCGGGTATGTGCGCCGTTTTAAAAGGGGATGCATATGGGCATGACCTGACGCTAGTTACCCCTGTAATGATTGAAAATAATGTCCAGTGTATAGGGCTCACCAGTAATACAGAATTGAAGCAAGTTCGTGATTTAGGCTTTAAAGGTCGTTTAATGCGTGTGCGTAACGCCACTGAAAAAGAGATGGCTCAAGCCACTGAATTTAATGTAGAAGAATTGATTGGTAACTTAGAAATGGCGCAGCGCTTAAATGCTGTAGCGGCGAAACAGGGCAAAGTTATTCCGATTCACCTTGCATTGAACTCGGCAGGAATGTCACGAAATGGCTTGGAGGTCAGTAATGCTGAAGGATTGCAACAAGCTAAGCTAATCTCGCAGTTACCTAATTTAAAAATTGTCGGGATTATGTCTCACTATCCTGAAGAGGATGAAGCACAAATCCGAAAAGATCTGGCTAAATTCAAAAAAGAGTCTCAACAAGTTCTGAATGTGACAGGATTGAAACGCGAAGATGTTACTCTGCATGTTGCGAATACTTATGCAACATTGACCGTGCCAGAATCGTGGTTGGATATGGTGCGTGTTGGTGGCATTTTTTATGGTGATACGGTTGCCACTAAAGATTACAAACGCGTGATGACGTTTAAATCGAATATTGCGGCGGTGAATCACTATCCGAAAGGAAATACCGTCGGTTATGACAGAACGTATACGCTGAAGCGTGATTCTGTATTAGCGAACATTCCTGTCGGTTATGCGGATGGCTATCGCCGTGTATTCAGTAATGCTGGGCATGTGTTAATCAATGGGCAACGCGTACCTGTTCTTGGGAAAACATCAATGAACACAGTAATGGTCGATGTCACTGATATTAAGAATGTACAGCCAGGGGATGAGGTTGTCTTTTTTGGTAAACAAGGAAAAGGGGAAATAACCGCTGAAGAAGTTGAAGATATTAGCGGTGCGCTGTTTACTGAAATGTCCATATTATGGGGTGCAACCAATAAGCGTATTTTAGTGAACTAAACCACATCATTTTAATAGAAGCCCGCTACAAATGAAGCGGGCTTTTTTATTGGCTAAATAGGAGTCAGATAAACTGCAATTTACAATAGAGATCCGATTAGTGCGGTTTAACAGAATTGTTATCGAATCCTTGGTGGCGATATGTTAGCTTGAGATAACCTTTTCAATCTGAATAATGTCAGAAGGCAAATAGAAGAATTAGAAGGATATTTTATGTATCAAGTTGATTTACATGCGCACACCATTGCCAGCACCCATGCATTTAGCACTGTTAATGAATACTTTGCGGAAGCTGCCGCTCGAGGAATGAAACTATTTGCCATTACCGATCATGGCCCTGAAATGCAAGATGCCCCACATGAATGGCATTTTGGCAATATGCCAATATTGCCGCGCATTATTAATGGTGTTGGTTTGTTATATGGAATTGAAGCAAACATTAAAAATAAGCAGGGTGAGACAGACTGCAATGAAAAGATTGCTCGTCATCTAGATATTATTCTAGCAGGATTCCATGAGCCAGTTCTAGAACCACAAAGTCTAGAAGACAATACAGAAGCGATGATTGCTACTATTCGTAGCGGAAAAGTGCAAATTATTACTCACCCTGGCAACCCTAAATACCCAATTGATATTAAAGCTGTAGCCCAAGCTGCTAAAGAGAGCAACGTAGCACTAGAGATGAATAACTCCTCTTTTTTGCATTCTAGAGCGGGTAGTAAGAAGAACTGCATAGAAATAGCGAAAGCGGTGAAAGAAGCAGGCGGTTGGGTTGCTTTAGGCTCAGATTCACATCATGTCAGTTATTTAGGGCGTTTTGATGAAGTGGTTGAGATGTTGAAATCCATCGATTTTCCAGAGTCCCGAATTTTGAATACCACACCACGCCGTGTTTTAGACTTTTTAGAGGCTCATGGACGTAAACCTATTCCTGAGTTTGCTCATTTTTAATTTTCAAATCGAATATCGTAACTTCAAAAGCCATTCAAAATTGAATGGCTTTTTTACTTGAAGTAAGCAGAAAAAGTTCTCTTTAGATAAAAATAAAAGTGAGCTTATCTTCAAAAAAAGAAACTTTATTAAATTGGCAAGATAAAAAGTGAGTTTTTAAAAGAAAAATGAAGAAAAAATAGATATCAAATAAATTGGAGTGAAGGTAATCTTTAAAATCAAAAAATTAACATCAAGGTTGTTTTTAATTTATCTAGTTGATATTTATAAATA
>NZ_JAERJY010000065.1:0-18148 GCF_018257375.1 Providencia sp. JGM181
CTTTTATTATTGGCCTCATCGTTTTTATTATTGGATTAAATTTATTTAATGGTCAATCTTTCTTTCACACCAATATTTTCTCATTTTCATAATGAGAAAATTAAAAGATAAACGAGGACAGCATAATGACTCTCTATGACAATCAAATCTCCAATACAGATATTGGTGCAAAAGTCCGTAAACGCCGACTATTATTGGGCTGGAGTGCCAGTATTCTTGGTAAAAAAACGGGCTTAAGCCAACAGCAGATCTCTCGCTATGAACGTGGAACTCAAAATTTTACAATCCACCGATTATGTATTTTTGCCAATGTGCTTCAATGTGATTTAAATTACTTTTTAGAACGTAGAAATTCTTCGGTAACAGTACCGATTAATCTGTAATGCTGTTGTATTTATATCGCCGAAAACCTTATTTGATCGCGACATAATCATGCCCTCTAAGTCTATTTTTAGGGGGTATTTTTATGAGTAAAAGTAACCTAAACTGATATTTCTACATCACTGAAATCTGCTAACCCACTCATTAGAAAAAACAAATAATAACAATGCATTATAGCTCAATTAGAGGCTACATTTCGTCGAGGTATTAAACGCGGTGATTACCCCATGGATCATCAGACAAATTAGCATCATCCATTGAATCGTCTTCTAGCATATCAAGATAGAGCGCTTCAACTTCAGCCCGCGCCCATGGCGTTCTTCGTAGGAATTTTAAGCTTGATTTTATACTGGGATCTTTGTTGAAGCAGTTGATTTTGATAATGTTGCCTAATTTTGCCCAGCCATAATGGTTAACTAATTCTGTTACCTGCATTTCAAGTGTAACCCCATGTAATGGGTCTTTAGATTTATGTTCAGTCATTTGCATTACCTTATAGGGCATTTCGGAGTGTTTAAAGCACGCGAAGATTACAAGAAATGCAAGGCGCTAGCAATCAATACAGGCAAGTCACAGGCACCTTAATGAAAACATAAAAAATCCCCCAGCAAGTTACCCTGCTGGGGGATGATTTATTCACAAGTTAAACTCGTAAATTACAGAACGTCTACGCAGTTCAGTTCTTTGAATGCTTGCTCTAAACGAACAACCATTGAGTCTTGTGCTTTACGCAGCCACACACGTGGATCGTAGTATTTTTTGTTTGGCTTATCATCGCCTTCTGGGTTACCTAACTGAGATTGCAGGTAGCCTTCTTTCGCTTTGTAATACTGTAAAATACCATCCCATGTTGCCCATTGAGTATCGGTATCGATGTTCATTTTGATAACACCGTAGCTTACTGCTTCTTTGATTTCAGCAGCGCTTGAACCGGAACCACCGTGGAAAACGAAATCTAAGCTGTTGTGTGGCAGGTTAAATTTCTCAGACACGTAGTCTTGGGAATTGCGCAGAATTTTTGGCGTTAATTGTACGTTACCTGGCTTATAAACACCGTGTACGTTACCAAAAGAAGCCGCGATAGTGAAACGTGGGCTGATAGCGTTCAGTTTTTCGTAAGCGTAAGCCACGTCTTCTGGTTGGGTGTACAGCGCTGAGCTGTCCATGCCAGTGTTATCAACACCGTCTTCTTCACCACCAGTACAACCTAATTCGATTTCCAGAGTCATGTCGATTTTCGCCATGCGCTCTAAATATTTAGAACAGATTGCAATGTTTTCTTCCAGAGATTCTTCTGACAGGTCAATCATGTGAGAAGAGAACAGTGGTTTACCGGTTTTCGCGTAGTGTTTTTCACCCGCATCTAACAGACCGTCAATCCATGGCAGTAATTTCTTCGCACAGTGGTCAGTGTGCAGAATCACTGGCACACCGTAGTGCTCTGCCATTTGGTGTACGTGGTATGCACCTGAAATTGCACCTAAGATAGCTGCTTGTTGCCCTTCAGCTTTCAGGCCTTTACCTGCGATAAATGCAGCACCACCGTTAGAGAACTGAACAATAACCGGAGCGCGTACTTTAGCTGCCGCTTCAAGTACGGCGTTAATTGAATCAGTACCAACACAGTTCACAGCTGGCAATGCAAAGTTATTTTCTTTGGCAACCGCGAAAACTTTCTGTACATCATCACCAGTGATAACACCTGGTTTAACAAAATCAAAAATTTTAGACATGTGAAAAGGTCCTGTGGTGAACAGGCAGCCTACGCTGCCTGTTGTGTATGAACAAATTAATTACGCTTTAGCACGTTCTTCTAGCATCACAACGGCTGGGAGCTTTTTGCCTTCAACGAATTCAAGGAAAGCACCGCCACCGGTAGAAATGTATGAAATCTTATCAGCGATACCGAATAAATCGATCGCCGCTAGGGTGTCACCACCACCAGCGATTGAGAAAGCGTCACTGTCTGCGATAGCACGAGCAACGATTTCTGTTCCCTTACGGAAGTTAGGGAATTCGAATACGCCCACAGGGCCGTTCCAAAGAATGGTTTTTGCATTTTTCAGAATTTCAGCCAGACGTTCTGCGGATTCATCACCTAAGTCCAGAATTTGCTCATCATCTTTGATAGCATTACTTGCTTTCAGTGTTGCTTCAGCAGTTTCTGAGAACTCGGTAGCCACGCGAACATCAGTTGGCACTGGGATTTGGCAGTTAGCCAGTAATTTTTTCGCTTCTGGGATCAGATCCGCTTCATACAGAGAACGACCCACATTGTTGCCTTCTGCTGCGATGAAAGTATTCGCGATACCACCACCCACAATCAGTTGGTCAGCGATTTTAGACAGGGAATCTAAAACGGTCAGTTTAGTGGAAACTTTAGAACCGCCTACGATAGCAACCATTGGACGCGCTGGGTTACCTAACGCTTTGCCTAATGCTTCTAATTCGTTGCTTAACAGCGGGCCTGCACACGCAACTGGTGAGAATTTAGCCACGCCGTGCGTTGATGCTTGAGCACGGTGAGCCGTACCGAATGCATCCATAACGTAGACATCACACAGTGCTGCATACTGTTTAGACAGCGTTTCGTCGTCTTTCTTCTCGCCTTTGTTAAAGCGCACGTTTTCTAAAACAACTAATTCGCCAGCAGCGATATCAACACCGTTCAGGTAGTCTTTAACTAAGCGAACTGGGTTGTCTAATTTTTCTGCCAGATAGTCAACAACAGGTTGCAGTGAAAACTCTTCATTGTACTCACCTTCCGTCGGACGACCGAGGTGGGAAGTAACCATGACTTTAGCACCTTGTTTCAGCGCTAATTCAATTGTTGGTAATGAAGCACGGATACGTGCATCTGAAGTAACTTTACCGTCTTTAACAGGAACGTTTAGGTCCGAACGAATGAAAACGCGTTTACCCGCTAAGTCCAAATCGGTCATCTTAATTACAGACATGGTGAATCCTCTTGTTGATTCTCTATAAAGTTTTCATTAGCGACTGTGCGAGGTGGTCAATAGCGTTTTTATCTATTGTGCCCCGCTGTCTGTCAGACGCCAATTAGTTTAAACCTGTTGCTGCCATCGCTAGGGTTGTATCTAGCATCCGGTTAGCAAACCCCCATTCGTTATCACACCAAACCAGGGTTTTGATTAAGTTCTTGCCGCTAACTCGTGTTTGCGTGCCATCAATAATCGCGCTGTGCGGATCATGATTAAAATCCATCGAGACTAACGGTAGTTCAGTATAGTCTACTATACCACGAAAATGCCCGTGCGCGGCGCTCTGTAATAGCTTGTTAACTTTATCAACACAAACATCCGCATCTACAGTGACGCTTAAGTCAATGGCAGTGACATTGGTGGTTGGAACGCGTACAGAAATCGCTTCGAAGCTGCCTTGGAATTTTGGAAAAATTCGCGTGATCCCCGCTGCCAATTTGGTATCAACAGGAATAATCGATTGGCTCGCTGCGCGCGTTCTGCGTAAATCTTTATGGTAAGCGTCAATCACGGGTTGATCATTCATGGATGCATGAATGGTGGTGACTGTGCCTGACTCGATACCAAATGCATCATCCAACACTTTGATGACTGGAATAATACAGTTGGTGGTACAAGATGCATTGGAAACGATGTTATCACTTTTTTGTAGGCTGTCATGGTTAACGCCATACACAATGGTCGCATCGAGGTCATCGGTTCCCGGGTGAGAAAAGAGCACTTTTTTCGCGCCGGCTTGCAGATGCTTTAACCCATCTTCGCGAGAGCCGTAAACGCCCGTGCAATCTAACACCACATCCACACCGAGCTCTTTCCAAGGTAGCTTACTGATATCCGCTTGATGGAAAAGACGCATACTGTCATCTCCAACTTGTAGCTGGTCGCCATTAAGGCGAACATCCCACGCAAAGCGTCCGTGACTTGAATCATATTTCAGCAAATGAGCGATACCTTCAGGTTCCGCTAATTCATTGACCGCAACAACGACAATTTCTGCCCGGCGACCTGATTCATATAACGCTCTGAGAACACTTCGACCAATTCGACCGAAGCCGTTTATTGCTACCCTGATTGCCATTCTACACCTTGTATCTGAGCAAAATCACACGGTTGCTAAGGATAACTGACTACCACCAACTCTACTGCTCATTTTAACTGTCAAACATCAAAAGTGTGCTTCACTCGACATTTTTAAAATTTATTTACACTATTTCAAATGCAACTGAAACGGTTCAGCTTATTGAGTTTTAGATTAAGGGATATATTTAGAGAACGCAATAGAAAAACAAGAAACGGTGCACAAAAAAACAACGCCCCAATACCAAACTTGATATTGAGGCGTAAATTAGGTTAATTCACTTGATTTTCAGAGGCGTGACCGTTTATTCAGAACACACCTCAAGCAATTAAATGAATTATTTCAGCAGAGATTTTGCAGCTTTAACGGCGTTTTCAACCGTAATGCCAAACTCTTTGTACAGTTGCTCAGCGGGTGCTGATTCACCGAATGAGTGCATACCGATGATAGCACCATTCAGACCAGTGTATTTGAACCAGTAATCTGCAATACCCGCTTCGATAGCCACACGAGCACTGACGTTTGCAGGCAGAACCGCTTCACGGTAAGCCGCGTCTTGCTTGTCGAATGCATCTGTAGAAGGCATAGAAACAACGCGAACTTTACGACCTTCCGCAGTCAGTTGGTCAGCCGCTTTCACCGCTAATTCAACTTCAGAACCGGTCGCAATAAAGATCAGCTCAGGCGTGCCTGCGCAATCTTTCAGGATATAAGCGCCTTTCTCGATATTCGCTAATTGCTCAGCGGTACGAGGTTGCTGTTCCAGGTTTTGACGAGAGAAAATCAGCGCGCTTGGACCATCTTTACGCTCAATTGCATATTTCCATGCAACCGCAGATTCCACTTGGTCACATGGACGCCATGTGCTCATGTTTGGTGTCACACGCAGGCTCGCCAGTTGTTCTACTGGTTGGTGCGTTGGACCATCTTCACCCAGACCGATAGAGTCATGGGTATAAACGAAGATGCTGCGAATTTTCATCAGCGCTGCCATACGTACTGCGTTACGTGCGTATTCAACGAACATTAAGAATGTTGCGCCGTAAGGGATGAAACCACCGTGCAGAGCGATACCGTTCATGATAGCGGACATACCGAATTCACGAACACCGTAATGGATGTAGTTACCCGCTTTATCTTCGTTCAGAGGTTTAGAGCCAGACCACATGGTTAAGTTACTTGGCGCTAAGTCCGCAGAACCGCCCATGAATTCTGGTAATACTTTACCGAATGCTTCTAACGCATTTTGAGATGCTTTACGGCTTGCGATATTCGCAGGGTTTTGTTGCAGGTTTTCAACGAATTTTTTCGCTTCTGCATCAAAGTTCGCTGGCAGTTCACCCGCCATACGACGTTCGAATTCTTTCGCTAATTCTGGGTGTGCTTTTGCGTATGCCGCAAATTTTTCATTCCAAGAATGCTGTTTTTCTTTACCCGCTTCACGCGCATCCCAAGCTTGGTAGATATCTGCTGGGATTTCGAATGGACCGAATTTCCAGCCCAGTGCTTCACGAGTTGCTGCGATTTCTGCATCACCTAAAGGTGCGCCGTGAACCGCTTCGGTGCCTGCTTTGTTTGGTGAACCAAAACCGATAACGGTTTTGCACATAATCAGCGTTGGTTTGTCTGATTGTTTGTGTGCTTCGTTTACTGCAGCGTTGATTTGGTCTGCATCGTGACCATCGATGTCACGGATAACGTGCCAGCCGTATGCTTCGAAACGTGCTGCGGTATCATCAGTAAACCAGCCTTCGACTTCACCATCGATAGAGATGCCGTTATCATCGTAGAATGCGACCAGTTTATTTAATTTCAGGGTACCCGCTAATGAACACACTTCGTGGGAGATACCTTCCATCATACAACCGTCACCCATGAACACATAAGTGTGGTGGTCGACAACGTCATGACCTGGACGGTTAAATTGTGCCGCTAAAGTACGTTCTGCAATCGCAAAACCCACTGCGTTTGCAATACCTTGACCTAAAGGACCGGTAGTGGTTTCAACGCCTGGCGTATAACCATATTCTGGGTGACCCGGGGTTTTAGAATGTAATTGACGGAAGTTCTTTAACTCATCAATAGATAAGTCATAACCGGTCAGGTGCAGCAAGCTGTAAATCAGCATTGAACCGTGACCGTTAGACAGTACGAAGCGGTCGCGGTTAGCCCAATGTGGATCTGCTGGGTTATGATTCATATGGTTGCGCCAAAGAACTTCAGCAATATCAGCCATGCCCATTGGTGCGCCAGGGTGCCCTGATTTTGCTTTTTGAACCGCATCCATACTTAGAAAGCGGATAGCATTAGCAAGGGTTTTACGAGTCGTCATTAGTATACTCCAAGTAGGATAGAACGTACTTAAACCAATATTCACAACGCAATAGGGAATCATTGCGGTTTATAGAGTTAGCCTCAATAATTCGAGCCGCAGGTGCATAAAAGCTTATTAGACCTACCCACAACTTGAAGTTTAGCGATGAGACCCTACGAAACTAGCGCAATTTCATCCATACAGCAATTATTTGAAACAATATGACAGCAGACTGCGGATCTTTATCGCAACCGTCAAGCTGAATCCTTTCCATTGCGCAAAATATCCCTTTGAGTTCTTCGTTTTGCGCAATTGCCTGACCGTATTAAACCTGAGTTCACCACTTAGGATCAAGGTGATTTATGCATCTTGAGTAATTAGCCGCAATATTAGTGATATTTGGCAAATTTTTTACTGGAAAACCCGCACAAAACAACAAGGGCGCTCATCTTTGCGCCCTTGTTTTCACATTGCTTTCTTTTTGATTTTTTTATCGCGATTAACGCTCTGTCATCGCCTGTTTCATCCGCGTGATAGGCTTAATCAGGTAATCAAAGACGCTTTTCTCACCCGTTTTGATATCCACTGATGCCACCATACCCGGAATGATTTCCATTTTATGGTTATTTTTGTCTAACAAGTAATTGGTATCTGTTTCGACAAGAATTCGGTAGAACGTCTCATCGGGATTAAGCTTTAACTCACTACGACGCGTATCATTACTTAAGGTATCTGGGCTGATTAATTTCACCACTCCATTTAAGCCCCCATAAATCGCGTAATCATAAGCAGTGACTTTAACGACCACCGGCATTCCCGGTCTTAAGAAAGCCACGTCTTGCGGGCGAATATAAGCTTCCACCATCAATTTGTCATCGAGGGGAATAATTTCAAGGATGTCTTGCCCTGTATTCACGACGCCACCAATGGTATTGATCTTAATGTTTTTTACGATGCCGTGAACGGGTGCGCGGATCTCTGAGCGAGTGACCGGATCTTCACGCATACTCATCGACTCTTCCGCTTGATCCAGCTCCGATTCCACTTTCACCAATTCAGCGTTTGCTTCCGCAAGGTAGTTATTCATGCGTTCATTAATTTGCGTCGCTAATTCAACGGACTGTCTTTCCATACGCAGAATTTCCACATTGGAAACTAACCCTTCTTTCGCCAGCGGTTTGGTAATAGCGATTTCTCGGTCTAATAACCCTTTGCTTTGACGTAAGCCTGCAATAGCTTGGTCACGCTGCGTTCTTTTCGCGTTATAAGCATTGGTTTCACGCTCGACTAATTCTTGATCCGCTATCTTTGAAAAATCAGGAACTTCGTTGCGAGACTCGCCCTGCAAACGCACTGAAATAGCTTCAAGGTTTTGCACTCGCGCCTGGCTTTCGCGTAATAATGCCATACTGCGCGCATCATCCAGCTTCAGCAAAATCTGCCCTTTTTCGACAATATCCCCTTCTTTAACATACATCTCTTGGATATTGCCAGGGTCAATACTTTGAATGACTTGCTCACGGCTACTTGGAATGATAGTGCCTTGCCCACGAATGATCTCTTCTAAGTTACTGTTATAGGCCCAAACGATAAAAATCGTCAGTAACAGCGCCAGAAAGATAATAGGCAAAAACAGTAAGTTACTACGCTCTTTTCTCATTACCGATTCTAAATCGTGAGAAAAGTCACTGGAAAAAGTGCGATGCTCTTTTGGCGCTTTACCATATTGATCCATTTTAAATCGCCCCTTCTTCTTTATTAATTACGCGTCTAACCTGTGAAACGACTCGCACTTGTGGCGCAGACTGTGGAGCAGGTTTATCTGTGGTAACTGTGCCAGTGGCTTGCTCCGTTTGTCCTAACGCTTTTAAGACTTTCTGCTTCGGCCCATCAATTAAGATTTTGCCTTCATCCATCACGATAATGCGGTCAACTAAACGTAAAATTGGTAACTTGTGGGTAACGACAATCAGCGTTTTATCTTTCGTCCACATTTCTAACGCATCGAGTACCAATTTTTCGGTATCCACATCAATGCCCGTGGTTGGCTCATCCAGTAACACCACATTGGGGTTATGCAGGGTTAACTGCGCCAGTGCCACCATCTGTTTTTGTCCGCCTGAAAGCCCTAAACCATCTTCACCAAGGGGCATATCAAGCCCTGCTGGATGCTGACGAATGATTTTATCGAGCTGGAAACGTTTGAGCGCGCGTACTAAATCGTCATCACTGGAATAGCCATCAAGACGCGCTAAGTCCAAGTTTTCACGCAGGGTTCCGAAGAATAAACGCGGCTTTTGCGTCAGCATGCCAACTTTGCTTCTGAGGAAAATCGGGTCAATTTGGCGAATATCGAGATCATCTAAGTTAATATTTCCTTGCTGTTGCTCATACAAGCCTGTCAGTAGCTTCAGTAATGTACTTTTCCCGCCACCGATTTTACCGAGGATCGCGACTTTCTCCCCCGCTTTGATCTCTAAGTTAATGTTGTTTAATGCAGGCTGCCCATCTTTACTATATTGATAAGTCACATTCGCCAGTTGTAATGCCCCGTGAACTGCAGTTGGTGAAATGTATTTCTTATGATCTTCGCGTTCAATAGGACGGCTAAAGATATTTCGCACACCGGCTAATGCCATACGCGCTGATTGGAAACGTGTTGCCAGACCCGCAATTTGCCCCAGTGGCGCTAATGCTCGACCCGATAAGATCACACTGGCGATCAACGCCCCCATCGTAATACGCGAGTTCACATCGTTCGCGTGGATCAGGTAAGTTCCCAAGCACACTAACCCCACGGTATTGAGCTGCTGCATTGCCGCGCTAAAGTTGACCATAAAGTTGGTTAGATTGCGCACGGCGATGGATGAAAATGCCGTTTTCTCCGTAAGCATTTCCCAGCGTTGTTGCGCCCAATTCACTGCATTATTCAGCTTTAAGGTTTCGATCCCCTCAATGGATTCCACCGCTAAGCCTTGGCGCTGGGAAGTCTCTTTCATTGAGGCGTTGATCCCTTTCGCCAATGGCTTTTGGATCAAAATGCCGGCGATCACCACAATCGGGATAATCGTCAGTGGCACCAATGCTAAGTAACCACCAATCATGCTGATTACGCCGATAAACAGCAAAATAAACGGCAGATCGACGAGGGCTAATAAACTCGCGCTGGTCATAAATTCACGAATGGATTCGAAGTCACGTAAGTTGTTCGCATACGATCCTGATGAGGCTGGGCGCTTATCAAGGCGGATCCCCATCACGCGGTGGAAGAGCATCGCGCTGATCACAATGTCCGCTTTTTTCCCTGCGATATCTAATAGATAAGATCGCAACATTTTGGCGAGAAATTCAAAACCGATTGCCAGCACAACACCGATGGTCAGTACCCATAAGGTTTCGTAAGCTTGGTTTGGGATCACTCGGTCATACACGTTCATCACATACAAGGAACTGATTAACGCTAATAAGTTGATCACAAATGATGCGACGATCACTTGGTAGTAATATTTTTTATAACGCCAAATCACTTTCCAGAAACCGCTAGTTTCGTATTTATCGATTTCCGAACGAGTTTCCGAGCGAATATTGCGTTTAATAAACCAGCTGTAGCCGCTGTAGTTCGCTGCCAGATCTTGTACGCTTAATACTTGACGTAAGCCTTCTTCCGTTAATATCTCAAAATGGCGTCCATTTTCGCCATCTTCAATTTTACTGATCACCACTGATTCATTATTTGCTAATAGCACCAGAAACGGCGCCGCAATCGTCGGGATCTTATGCAGATCGATTTCAATGATCTGGTTATCAAATTGATGGGAATTCAACACATTCACTAACGAGGCATAATCAAAAGATTTCGATTCCGTGCGTTTAGTTTGTGCTAATAAAATTTCTGGTGAAAGGGTATAACCCAAACGCTTGGTAACTAAAGATAGGTTATTAATAATATTCATAATTTATCTAGAAGCCAATTCTTGGTTCATCCATGCAGACATTTTTGCCTGCACACTGAGGTAATTGAGTGTCGCGTCACGGAAGTCGTTTTGTAAGATAACAGCGCTGGTTTGAATACTTGCTAGCTCGTTATACGCATCAAGCAAATCAATCAAAGTGCGGCGGTTGATCGTAAATTGCTTTTCATAGTTGCTGATCACCACTTTTTGCTCTGCGATATAGGCTTTGGCTATATTTCCTTGTTTTTCACTTTGCGCCATATTGATCGCCGCAGATTGGCTCATCTCTTTAATTTCACGGAATGTTTTTTTAATACGCTCATTGGCTGCGGACAGGGCATACTCTTTCTGTGCTTGGCTGTAATAGCTCGCTTGGTCAAAAATATTCCAAGAAACACGTAAGAAAACTTCGCTATTATCTGGTGTCGCATTAACTTCTAAATTCAGTGCTGGCTTTCTCATGGCGCTGGCGACTTTAACTTCAGCATCAAGGCTTTGAGCATCGGCCACTTGGGCTTTATAGCTTGGGTTATTTTCTAGATTATCTTCTTGAAATTTGGCTAAAATCGCACCGCTAGTCGTGGCTCTGAATGGGTCAACAAATTGGTCAACAGTTAGCTGGCGTTGAGTCAAAATCGATAATTGGCTCAGGGCTAAATTCAGGTTTCTTTCTGTTTCAGCGCGGCTCATTTCCACTTTTAAGGTACGCGCTTTCACTTGCGTTAATTCGCTCATTCGACCAGAGTCATGCTGAACAATCGAGGTCAGTTGCTTTTCAATTTGGTGATGACGAACAAGGTTTTCATCAATCACATCAAGGGTTTCTTTGTGGCGTAAAACCTGCAAATAAAGCTGGCTGATGCGCACGCTGATATCTTCTTGAGAAAGAATATATTGGTTTTCATAGTAGCTTTGCTTGGACTGTTCGCGGTCTACACCCGCTTCAATTCCACCCCAAGCATAAATGTTCATGGTCGCTTTGGTACCAAGGTGAAACCCCGACTCCATCGCGTTACTTTCGTATTTGTGTTGCTGCGCAAGAGGCTGAGTTCCCATTAAGCTGACGACTGGGTAATGCCCAGCTTCCGCTGCACTAACGTTGCTTTGTGCCGCTTGATAATTGGCATAAGCCTCTTGGACTTCTGGGGCATTATCGAGTGAATCTTTTAATAAGTTTTTTAATTCAACCACATCTGCCACAGCAGAAAGGGAAAGCATCTTCACGAGGAATAGCGCTAAGATGCTATTAATTAGAGATTTCATAAAGTTGGCACAAAGTAAATAAAACTGGTGTTGGCGAAATAAAATATTGAGGGCTACCCGTGGTAACCCTCAATCATTAGCCTTAAATAATGGCGCTCTGAGTTTCTTGTAACGCATCTAATGATGAGTTCATGAAACCAGTAGAGTGACTTGATGTTGCATTGACATCGGTGTCTACTCCATGTAACTCCATTGCACTTTCTGGTGAGAAGAGTTTCAGGGCTGTTAAATCAGTATCGTTTAAGCCCGTGTTACCAGACTCTTTTAACTTACTGATATCCACTGAAATTGATGACTTACCGTTGGTACCGTCGTTATCGGTTAACGTCAGCGTAAAGGTCTCTTTCTCCATTCCCGTCGGGCGTGTTGCCCCCGGACGATAGGTTAAGTGACCAAAGTTTTTCTCACCTAAAGAGATAGAGAGTAAACCGCCCGCATCGGTTTTAACGGCTAATTCACCCTGACCAAAATCAACCCACATGCTCTTATCAAGGTTATCCGACGTAATTCCCTTGGTTGTTGGATCGTATTTGTAAGTATGGCCATCCACTTCAATGCTGATAGATTTCATGCCATCTGCGCCGAAGCTCAAGGTTTCTTTACCATCATTCGCTTTTGAGAAGCTGCTTTCGATGGTGTTTTCGTTCGGTACATATTTGCTCAGGATATTGCCTAAAGAGCTCATATCTTTTAGAACGATAACGTCGTTAGCGTCGTTGTTTTCGCCTTTTTGTCCATCAAAAGCGATAGGCTTGATAAACTCTTCACCGGTTTTACCACCCACGCTCTTGAGCATGTCTTGACCAATACCAATAGCCACAGAACGAATACCTTTTTCTGTTAAGAAAGCCTTCCAGCTATCTTCACCAATATCAGTATTTGGGCTTCCTGGGACAAAACCATTTGGCGATGTGGGTGCGATACCATTTCCAGCAACAGGATCCTGACTATTGCTTTGGTTACCATAGTTCGGAATACCATCAGTAATCACAAACAATGTGTTATCTAGTTTTCCATTAATATCTTTTGCATCAATCGGTTCCATGCCACTACTGGATGTTTTTTGGAAAATACTGATCACCTGCTGCAATGCTGCATCATAGTTAGTATCTACACCGATAACATGCCAATCTGGGCGTAGCGTTTGAGCGCCACGTAAACCTTCAATAATTTGTTTTGCCTCAGAGATGGTACACCAGTATGGTTGATCCATTGGGTAACCCGGCGCCCCACCAATTGCCGATGCTTGCTTAGCAAAACCATTAATGCTAACGCGCACTTCTCCTGCATCAGCGCTGTTTAGACGCTCTTCATAACTACTTAACACGCTATCAATTGAATCTAACGCAGCGTCATATCGCGTTTTCATTCCTGATGCAGTGTTACCGCCTTGAATACCACTATCATCTCTACCCATGCTACTGGACAAATCTAACGAGATAATCAAGTTAGCATAAAAGGTATTTTCAACTGGTGGTTCTACTGATAACTCAACATTCGAGGCTTCAGGCTTATCATCATGAACCACGATTTCAGTTTTCACTTCATCGGTGCCATTTTTCACACCAAACTCAATATTCAGAGAGTCTTTGCCTGCTGGATGATCAACAAGGCCTTTGAGATTAACTTCATAATTAACCTTTGTGCTGCCATCTGCGGTTGGGGTATCTGTCACTTTAACGGAAATCACTTCTTTTCCATTTGGTATTTTACCCACAAAACCATTGTCAGTAGATTCCCATGAAATAGGCTCTCCACCTGAAGTCAGCTTGGTTGTCGGCTCAATGATCTTAATATCGCTTGGAGTTGTTGGTTTATCTGTTGGATTAGATAACTCAATAACGCCATGCACAGTCACAGGCGATTTATCACCCGCAGTTCCATCCGTTCTTAAGCCTTTCTCGAAGACTTCCGTCGGTGTCGTTTGCGTTGGTGTAATATCAATAGTGACAGTCGCTGTATTTGAGATACTGCCATCCTTATCTTTCACGGTATAAGTGATGGTATCTTGGCCTGTAGCACCTGGTTTTGGTGTATAAATCAGTTTGCCATCTGCATCAAACGTCGCGGTACCTTTGCTGCCATTCTTTTCAATATGCAGGGTTGATTTATCCAACTCCCCATCAGGGTCTTTGTCATTGATCAACACATCAATAACTGTCGGAACACCTTGCTTAGTTTGACCGTGGTCATCACCAGCAACAGGGGGTTCATTGATTACAATGGTCACGGTCGCTTTATTGGAAACATTACCGTTAGCATCCTTCACTGTGTAAGTGATGGTGTCCGTACCCTTCGCATCCGCATTAGGTGTGTAAACCAGCTTGCCGTTCACAATACTCACGGTGCCTTGTGATGGCTGCTCAACAACTGCTAACGTATTTGGATCGATATCATTATCTAAGTCAGTATCATTACCGAGTACATCAATCTCAACAGGTGTCGCTTTATTGGCTTTTGCTGAGTCATCAACTGCCACTGGCGCCGCGTCGATATCGACTGTCACCGTCGCTTCATTGGAGACGTTACCGTTTTTATCGAACACTTGGTACGTGATGGTGTCGGTGCCCACTTCACCCGCATTTGGGGTATAAACCAACTTGCCGTCGACAATGGTCGCGGTGCCTTTGCTGCCATTGGTTTTGATCACCAACGTGCTTGGGTCGATGTCTTTGTCTAAATCGGTGTCGTTCGCCAACACATCGATGGTCACCGGCACGGATTCTTTGGTCGTTGCTTTATCATCAACTGCCACTGGCGGTGCATCGATATTGATAGTTACGGTCGCTTCGTTGGAGACATTACCGTTCTTATCGAACACTTGGTACGTGATGGTATCCGTGCCCACTTCACCCGTATTTGGGGTATAAACCAACTTGCCGTCGACAATAGTTGCCGTGCCTTTGCTGCCATTGGTTTTGATCACCAACGTGCTTGGGTCGATATCTTTGTCTAAATCGGTGTCGTTCGCCAACACATCGATGGTCACCGGCACGGATTCTTTGGTCGTTGCTTTATCATCAACTGCCACTGGCGGTGCATCGATAGTGATGGTTACCGTCGCTTCGTTGGATACGTTGCCGTTCTTATCTTTGATTGTGTAGGTGATGGTGTCGGTGCCGTGCTCACCCTTATTCGGAGTGTAGATCAGCTTGCCATCTTCGCCGATGGTCACGGTGCCTTTGGTACCTGGTTGAGTGATCACCACGCTGTTTTTGTCCAGATCGCCATCGAGGTCGGTGTCATTGGCGGTGATATCGATTTCCACCGGTTGGTTATGACGTGTGTCCGCAACGTCATTGCCCGCCACTGGCGGTGCATCGATAGTGACAGTCACGGTCGCTTCTTCCGACACGTTACCATTCTTATCTTTAATGGTGTAGGTGATGGTGTCGGTACCCGTAGCGCCCGGATTTGGGGTGTAGATCAGCTTGCCATCTTCACCGATGGTGACGGTGCCTTTGGTGCCCGGCTGGGTGATCACCACGCTGTTTTTATCCAGATCGCCGTCTTTGTCGGTGTCATTGGCGGTGATATCGATTTCAACAGGCTTATTATGACGCGTGTCCGCAACATCATTGCCCGCCACTGGTGGTGCATCGATAGTGACAGTCACGGTCGCTTCTTCCGACACGTTACCGTTCTTGTCTTTAATGGTGTAGGTGATGGTGTCGGTGCCGTGCTCACCCTTATTCGGAGTGTAGATCAGCTTGCCATCTTCACCGATAGTGACCGTGCCTTTGGTGCCCGGATTGGTGATCACTACGCTGTTTTTGTCCAGATCGCCATCGAGATCGGTGTCGTTCGCGGTGATATCGATTTCAACAGGCTTATTATGACGCGTGTCCGCAACATCATTGCCCGCCACTGGTGGTGCGTCGATGGTGACGGTCACGGTTGCTTCTTCCGACACGTTGCCGTTCTTGTCTTTAATGGTGTAGGTGATGGTGTCGGTGCCGTGCTCACCCTTATTCGGAGTGTAGATCAACTTGCCATCTTTACCGATGGTGACGGTGCCTTTGGTGCCCGGATTGGTGATCACCACGCTGTTTTTGTCCAGATCGCCATCGAGATCGGTGTCGTTCGCGGTGATATCGATTTCAACAGGCTTATTATGACGCGTGTCCGCAACATCATTGCCCGCCACTGGTGGTGCATCGATAGTGATGGTTACCGTCGCTTCTTCCGACACGTTACCATTCTTATCTTTAATGGTGTAGGTGATGGTGTCGGTGCCGTGCTCACCCTTATTTGGGGTGTAGATCAGCTTGCCATCTTCGCCGATAGTCACGGTGCCTTTGGTACCTGGTTGAGTGATCACCACGCTGTTTTTATCTAAATCACCGTCGAGGTCAGTATCGTTCGCTGTGACATCAATTTCAACTGGGGTATTGTGGCGAGTGTCGGCTTTATCTTCGTTGGCGACTGGCGGCTCAGTGATATCAATGGTCACGGTCGCTTTATTAGACACGTTGCCATTTTTATCTTTGACCAGATACGTAATCGTATCTTGACCCGTGGCATCTGGGTTCGCAGTGTACACCAGCTTACCATCAACAACTTTGACGGTGCCTTTGGTTGGTTCACCCACAACAACTAATGTTGTTGGGTCAATATCACCGTCGAGATCGGTATCATTATCCAAAACATCTAATTCAACTGGCGTTGCCTTGTTGGCTTTAGCTGAGTCGTCGTTCGCTACTGGTGGCGCATCAATGTTGATAGTGATCGTCGCATCTTCAGAGACGTTACCGTTTTTATCTGTCACGGTATAAGTAATGGTGTCAGTACCCACTTCGCCTTTATTCGGCTGGTACACTAACTTACCATTAACAAACTTTGCAAAACCTTTGCCACCATTGGTTTTAATCGCTAAAGAGCTATGGTCAACATCGCCGTCTTTGTCGGAGTAGTTATTTTCCATATCGATGGTGACAGGTGTAGATTCTTTGGTTGCCGCAGAATCGTCTTTCGCTTCTGGAGCCGCGTCAATTTTTACGGTGATGGTAGCCACATTCGACTCATGACCAGCACGATCTTTCACCACATAAGTGATGGTATCAACGCCATATTCACCTTTGTTTGGTGTATAGATAATCTTTCCATCTTTACCGATTGTCACGGTTCCTTTAGAACCTTCTTTAACAATACGAATAGAGTTTGGATTTAAGTCGCCATCAACATCACTGTCATTCGCAGTAACATGGATAGTAACAGGGGTATTATGTTTTGCATGTGCAGAGTCATCACCCGCGATAGGTGCATGGTCGACAACTTTAGAGTGACCACCACCACCGCCGCCGCCACTGATTGCCACAGCAGGAATACCAATAAGAGGAACCAGTGCAGCTAACCACCATGGGTTAAATGCCCACAATGGAGGTAATGCATCGCCACCAATGGCTTGTCCAGCCGCTTGTCCATCAGCTAACTGGCTGATTGCATCTGCTTTTACTGCACTTTCCGGAACGTATGGGAAGTATTGGCCATTTTCATATTGACCAATAATGAGGTTTGCATCGCCTTCTTGATAACCAATGGCGCCATTCTCAGCAAAGTAATTTTCGATAATTAAATCAGGACTTTCTACATCGCCGCCTTCAAATGCGATGACAAGATTTTTATCAACACGCTTAACCGCAATGTTTTCTGGTGCGAATTGTGTACTTTCATCAATTAATAAATAATTTACATCTTTTTGTGCATTAATATGCAGTGGTTGTTTTAATTGTCCTGCACCGTTTTCCCCACCAGTAACAGAATATTGCTCAATCGTCTCTTTGCTATTATTAACTTTAATTGATATTTTTTTAATAGACATAGTTATCCATTGCCTCGTATCGGACAATTATTTATTGAATTAAATTTAGTTTAAAATCGTGTTAATTATTGGCAGCTTTGAGCTACATCCACACGCGGTAAAGTATGAACTTGGGTGCTAACTTTCCCTTTAAATTCATTAACTTCTTTTTCTGTCATTGGTTTTAATGATACTGTTCCATTGGTTTCAGTAACCAAGAATGCATAGGATTTTCCTGGCTCTAGTGGCTTATTATCGATTTCGTTTAATTTGGTATTATAGCGTTCCCATAATAAATTGCTGCTCTTTAGAACCATCCGTGAGCCCTCCATCATATTTACCCGCAGCAACTTCATA
>NZ_JAERJY010000066.1:0-17984 GCF_018257375.1 Providencia sp. JGM181
ATACAATATTTTAATCTGAAAATTTGAAATCATTGGATTTATAAACCCATTAATTCCACTTTACATATCTTGAAAATCTTTAAACCTTGTCTAAGCTTAAAAAGCTAGTTAATTCTGACTCGCAAAAAAAAATCACTTATTTTAATTAATCGAGAACCTCGATGGGGTTAATTATGCCTAGACATATACTTTCTCTATCAATACTGTCCTTATCCGTGTTATCTGGCTCAGTAATTGCTGCCACAAATAGCCCTGGAGGTATTATTTCTTTCTCCGGTGCAATTAGTGATACTACCTGTACGATTAATGGTAATAACAGCGCTGATATGTCGATTGCTTTAGATCCGATTATATCTTCTGATGCAGGAACAACGGCAAGTACAGTTATTACAAAAAACCAAAAAGCCTTTGGGCTTACCTTTTCAAACTGTGCAATTGTTGGTGGAGGTACGCCAGCAGGGACATTAAAACTTCACTTCTCTTCAAGTAATATTTCGCCTTCAGGCCTGTATTTAATGAATACAACAGTGAACGAAAATGATCCGGCCGTTGCTCGTAACGTGGGCTTTAGCTTGTCACAGACTGGATCACCAACCGTTGCTATTCCATTAAATACGACCTTTGATACTCAGTTAACCGCAGCCAATACCACTTCAGCTGCTGGTGCAACATTGAACTTAATTGCTAGCTACTACAAAACAAATGCGACTGCCGCATCTGTCGGTGCGCTGCAATCAAACGTTGTTTATACCGTTTCATATCTATAACAATAAACTCAAGCTAGGTTCCTCTGAACCTAGCTTTTAGTGAGAATTTATTATGAAAATAAAATTATTATTCTTACTTCTTTTATTATTTTCTAAAGAAACATTTTCAAACGTTATTATTACAGGAACAAGGATTATATATCCAGAAGCTGCACAAAGCATGTCTGTTCAATTAACTAATAACAGTAATACACCGTCATTAGTTCAATCTTGGATTGATGATGGTAATATAAATTCAACACCTGAGAATTCAGATGCACCTTTTTATATTTACCCTCCTATTATCAAAATAGAGGGTTTACAAGGTCAACAATTAAAAATCAAAAAAACAGATAGAAAACTTCCAAATAATGTTGAAAGTGTTTTTTATTTAAATGTCCTAGATATTCCTAAAGCGCCAGATTCAATGAAAGGGAAAAATGTCATTCAATTAGCGGCACGTTCAAGAATAAAACTATTTTATCGACCTACGGGATTAACTGAATCACCTGAAAATATCACGGACAATATTAGTTACCAGCTAAATAATAACGGTATTGTCGTGAATAATAACTCCCAATACCACTTTACTATTGCTGCTATTACAACGCCTGAAGATAAAAAAACAGCGCTTGTTGATTCAGAGATGGTTCCACCACACACATCCAAAACACTGCCTTTAAAAAAGCAGTTAAAGGGTAACAATCTTATTCTGACTTATGTTGATGATTATGGTGTTTTCAAATCTAAAAACCTTCAGCTTTAACAGAAGAAACCATCATGAAAAAAGAAAATTATCTCTACATCCTTATTTTAATAGGGTTACAGACTTATCTAAAAAATGCATTTGCAGATGAATTCGATACCTCCCTTTTGGTGGGTGAATCTGCGAAAGGAGATATTTCTCGTTTCTATTCTGATGGACAAATTCCAGCGGGCAAGCAGCTTGCGGATATCTATGTTAATCAGGTTTGGAAAGGGCAGTTTGACATCAATGTTGAAGACAATGGTAAGCAGATCAGCCTTGCGCAAAGTGATGTCCCTAAGCTCGGTTTAAAAACCACACCTAACCAAGTAGATCAGCCTGAGAATAACGCATATGTTCAGCTCAGCTCACTGGCACCCAACCTACATTACCAATTTAAAATCAGTGAATTGCGACTAAACATTACCGTTCCACAAGTGTCGATTAAACAATCTGAATCTGGCTATGTCGATCCCAGCTTGTGGCAACATGGCGTACCCGCCATTATTTTTGCTTATAATACAAACTATTACACTTATAAAGAGAAGAAACACGAAAAGAGAAATAATGAGAATTTCTATGCCACCCTCAACTCGGGTGTCAATTTAGGTGCATGGCAATTTCGTGATGAATCAAGTTATCGCTATTCATCCCATGGCTCGCAAAAATGGCGCAATAACACCCGCTATGCATACCGCCCAATCAGCCAGATTAATTCAGGGCTAAAGGCTGGCGATTTTTATACACCAACAGCGCTATTTAATAGCATTCGTATGCGAGGCATTATGCTCGCCACTGAAGTCGGCATGTTGCCAAACTCAAGCCAAAACTTTGTCCCTATTATTCGGGGCGTCGCACAAACCAACGCCTTAGTCACCGTTTATCAAAATGGGTATTTGGTCTATCAAGAAAACGTGCCGCCAGGAGAGTTCGCATTTAACGATATTCAGCCTAGCGCGGGAAGCGGTGATTTATTGGTGGTCATACAAGAAGCTGATGGTCGCAAAGAGTCATTTTCTGTTCCCTACTCCGCCGTACCCGACATGCTTAAAGAGGGTGTTTCCAACTATAACGTTCTTGCTGGGCAAGCAAAAATCGACAATACCTCATACCAACCTAAATTTATTCAAGGTGAATATCATTACGGCTTGAATAACTTAGTGACACTCTACTCAGGCGCTCTACTCAGTGAGAAATATTATTCCGCCGTCATTGGAAGTGGTTGGAACTTTCGCTTTGGTGCTATCTCCGCGGACGTCACTCACGCCAAAACTAAATTAGATAGTGGAGATAAAAGTGGTCAAAGCTATCGTTTAACCTACAGTAAATTTATTGATGCCACTTCGACCAGTTTAACTCTCGCCACATACCGCTATTCCACTAGCGGCTACTATAGCTTTGTTGATTCAATCTACTCCCATGATAACTACAAAGCATGGCAGCGATATCAAGACGAAAATGCCAACCAAATTGGCAATAATAACAATTCAGATCTCTCGTTAAGCAACTTCGATGCCCTACGTGGCTCACGAGCGAAAAATACCTTCACCCTTAATTTGAATCAGCAGCTTGGCGACGGTTATGGCTCTGTTTTTGTTTCTGGTACCCATCGTGATTACTGGAACACTCACGGCAGTAGCCGAGAATATCAAGTCGGTTATGCCAACAACTACAACGACATTTCCTACAACGTATCCGTATCACGGGTGCGTAATTATGATAATAAAGAAGAAACTCGCGTTTATATGAATATCAGCGTTCCCATTAGCCTATTCGAAAAACGCGCTAACGTTAGCTTAGGTAGCTATTTTACTGATTCTCACTATGAACAAACGGCCTTGAGTGTCAGTGGCATCGCGGGGAAAGATAATCAAGTTAATTACACCGTAACAGGCACAAATCAGTCTGGGGGCAACAATGTCCTCGGTGGAAATATTACCTATAAACACCCTTACACCACATTATCCGGTTCTTATACCGAAGCGAATGATTATCGTCAGGCAGGATTAGGCGCTCGAGGCACCTTGGTCGCTATTCCTAACCATATCGCCTTATCGGGTGATACTGGAGATACCTACACCATCATTGATGCCCCAATGGCCAATAATATGATGGTAAATGACGATAAAACCACGCTAACCAATCAGCGAGGTGTGGTACTAGTGACCAACAGTACCCCTTATCGCGCTAACTCATATACCCTCTCTGATACCGAAAACACGGCAGGCGCTGAAGTGCTCGGAAATATGGCAAACATCAGCCCGTATCAAGGTGCAGTTAACTACATCAAGTTAGAAACTGACACTCGACAAACCTTTATTTTACGCGGTGAGTTAGCCAATGGTCACAGCCTGCCATTCGGTACTGAAGTCGTCGATCCACAACAGCAAAATATAGGATATGTAGGGCAATCTGGCGTGCTGTACCTTAAGAGTGAACAGCTACCTTCAGCCTTGCACATCAAGCTGAAAGGGGAGAAAGAGTGCGTGATCCATCAACCGGTTAACACGATGGATAAAGGTAAAAACCGCTGTCAATAAAGGAAACTCCAATGAAAAAAACCACATTGGCACTATTATTTTCAAGTTTACTTGCCGTCAGCCAGTATGCTTCCGCTAACTGCCGACAAGCGTCAACCGTCACGGCATCCCCTATTGCTTTTAATTTATCAAACGATTTAACCAGCTCATCGACTGTCGTGACCAAAGACTCTCGAACCATATTTTCCGGTACATTTACTTGTACCAATAATGGATTACTCCCCAATGTCGTAGGTATTGCCTCACCATTTCAAGGTCGAAAAGCGACCGTAGGATTTAATGGGGGTAAGCAATTAGTCGAAGTCACCGTCACCCAATTAGAAAAAAATAATGTGTCAAACTTGTCCCCCGGTCCCCACAATGCCAATGAACTCAATGTAAATTTCACCATGCAATTTACCCTAGTGACCGTCAAACCAAGCTCGAACTATATTGAAATTGCAGGAAGCACCGCAACCATTAACCCCGTTGTTTTTGCTTCGGATGCATCCACTTTAGGTCTTGTACAATGGCTTCTTGATGTGGTGGCTAGGCTCTTAGCATTTTTACTGGGATTTGTATGGACAACTCAGCCTGATGATATCTATTTACAACCCGTTCAAGTGACTTATAGCCCTATTACCACCACCTGTAACTTTTCAAACCAAGGTTTAGTGGTGACTCTGCCTCCCGTCAGCATCAGTACCGTCAAATCAGCAACGCGCGCAGGTTACACCCCCTTTAATCTCAACTTCACTTGCAGTGATTTTCTTGCGGGAGGCAACGCATCAAGGGATATCAGTATTTTCTTATCCAGCAGCAGCTTACTCCCAGCAGATAAAACCACCATGAATAACACTGCCAGCCAAGGCGCTGCCGGTGTAGGTTTTAGACTCGTGATGGCGAGTAATCCTAATACGCCTATCACTCTATCCAATAGCGTGTCAGCACAAAGTACTGCAACGTCTATATTCACTGTGGCAAAAGGAAGTCCCATTTCCCCATCATTTACCCTCAACATGGGCGCTTACTATTACCCTTATACCCCTGCCATCGTGACGCAAGGCCCTGTATCCAGCACCGCAACTGTGGTCATGTCTTATAATTAGAAGGATGAAAAAATGCGGCATATTCAAGGGATTATTTACGGTTTAATGTTGCTCCTTCTCAGCTCACAGACGCACGCGAGCTTAATACTCAAAAAAACGCGTTTGATTTACTTAAGCGACCAAAAATCTGCCAATATTCAAACCGTTAATGACAGTGAACACGCAAGCTTAGTACAGAGTTGGATTGATGAGGGCAATATCCATTCCACCCCTGAAACAACAGAGGCGCCGTTTATTGTGACGCCTCCTGTGACCAAAATCGCCGCTCATGATGGCGCGCAATTACGGATTCGATTTATTGGTGGGGATTTACCGCAAGATAGAGAATCCGTTTTTTACCTGAATGTACTTGATATTTCACCAAAACCTCAAAATAAAGAAGGAATGAATATTATCCAGCTGGCGCTACAAATTCGTATTAAAGTTTTTTATCGACCCGCTGCGCTTGCCAATGGCGTAGAGTCGTTTATCAATAACGTGAGTGCGTTACATTCCGAGAATCAGCTTTCGATTAAAAACCCCACCCCTTATTTTTTGAATATTTCACAGCTCTATTATGAAAATAACCAAAATACCCCCATCGCGAAAAGCATTATGATCCCACCCTATTCAACCGAAAAGCTCGAAGGAAATCATCGGCAAAATGGCAAACTTATTGCGGTGTATATCAATGATCAAGGTAGCTTAGTCACCCATGCGTTAAGCGTAAATTAGATAACCGAACCTATCTGGCTCGGTTATTCATTTTTAAATATGGATTGTATAAAAACAGTAACGCAGCATGAATTCAGCAATCAAAGCACAAACGCAACCCACCACAAGAACATATTGGCTACGCCCAATCAGAACGCCCTGTGCCTCGTCTTTAATTCGGTAAAATGCCCCTATGCCGATAGCAACAATGGCAATGAACCCAACCACCCAACTGGCTAAACGCAGTGACCAAATTTGTTGATAAGCATTAATTGAATCAATGGGAAAAGTGACGGATTCATTGGTGTAAACGGTTTCCAGCAAATAGTTTTCGTAGAATGGTTGATAAATCAAACGAACCACTAAGCTCACGCCCACCACCATCAATAATGCGAGCGCCCTATTTTGACCTTTATCTTTCAGGAAGAAGCTAACCAATAAATAGTACCCTGCCGCCCCTAGGGTCAACATCGCCCCATAAAACATCAGGTAGGTATTGTCATTCATCCACACTAACATGGAGGTATAACGGTAAATTGATCCCATCGCATACACATCACACAGCCCCGCGATAATCGCCAGCCCCAGTACCCCGTAGGAGAGTCGTTTTTTAAACCACATCCACAAAAAAGTGAGGCCCAAGAACGTAAAGTAAGTTGCCGTAAAAACCACTTCACGACTGAGCCAAGAGGAGAAAATGTTTAATAACGAATTAGGCGCATTGAGCGGCACCCCCAAGTGTGTAATCGAGGAGAGCAACCCCACTCCCGCTAGCACACAAGCGATAAATAAATAGCGCAGCAGAAAGCTCGAAGGAATATTTCCACCCAGAGTCGTCGCCAATCTTTTTGCACAAATGCCCAGCATCACGCTTAGCCCAATAGAGGCTTGCATCAACAAGGTAAATATTAGTAGTGGCCATTCATTCATTTTTTCGCTCCTTGGATCACAGTATGACGCCCCGCGCCTTGGTGCGGGTGGATCACTAAATTGGGGTGAGTAATGGATGAGTCTGGCAGCCCTTTCACATCCGCTTGCGAACCAAAGCGTTCGCGCAGTTCATCAATGGGACCAAACTGAATCGCACCGAGTGGACACGTCGCCACACACACGGGAGTCTGCCCTTGCAGTTGCAAATCAATACAGAAATCGCACTTGGACATTTGCTTGGTTTCGGGATTCATCTGCGGCGCACCATAGGGGCACGACCACGCGCAAGTTCCGCACCCCACGCATTTATCCGTATTCACCATCACGATGCCATCCCCTTCACGCTTATGCATTGCAGTAGTTGGGCAGTTTTTTACGCACATTGGGTCAGCACAATGGTTGCACGAAATAGACAAGGTGTAGGCGAACACATTGTTCTCCCAGCTACCGCAACCATTTTCGATAAATTCTCCGCCAGTGATTTCATAAACCCGACGAAATTTACGTCCTACCTCAAGATTGTTTTTATCTTTGCAGGACACCTGACACGCTTTACATCCTGAGCAGCGCGCCGAATCAATATAAAACCCGAGTTGTTTGTCGCTCACTGCGGGATAAACGTGGAATTTACTCATGCTTTTGCTACCTCCACCAATAAGGTTTGATGGGCATTACCGTGCGCCATTGCCGTACTGCGTGCTGACGTTAAAACGTTGGCACATCCCCCTTGATCGACACCATTTTCATCTGGCTGCCACCAGGCTCCCGCTTGTAGTGCCACCACCCCCGGCATGATCCGCGAGGTAATTTTAACGGGTACCATCGTGACGCCTCGATCGTTATGCACTTTCACGCGATCGTCTTCCGTAATCTGGCGGCGTTTCGCGTCGATCGGGTTGATCCACAACTCTTGGCGCTGCACTTCTTGCAACCACGGGTTCGCAAATTGAGTGGAATTCGCGCGGTTCCGCCCTTTCCATGTAATCAATTGCAGCGGGTATTGCTGAATCAACGTGTCTTCAGGACCTTCAATCGCAGGCACATAATGAGAGAGTGCGGGAATATCGCGGTCATTACGGTCATATAGACGTTTCGAAAAAATCTCGATTTTGCCCGATGGGGTTTCAAACGGGTTATTGGCTAAATCTTTAATATTTTTCTCAAATGCCACATGCCCCGTATGGGGTTTATGTTTCAAAAGATGGCGGCGTTTAACCAGCAATTCATCAAAGGTGGGAATTCCATCTTCAGGACGTTTTTCATGAGCATCATTGACCAGATGTTCAATCCACTGCTTTTCCGTGCGCCCTTCACTGAATTTTTCACCCACACCCAATTTGTTTGCCACATCACAGAGCCATTCATAATCACTGCGGCGCTCAAATTCAGGTTCCACGACCTTTTCAGACAGAATAATGTAGTTCCCTGTACCCCATGTCCCGCCGACATTCCAGCGTTCTAAAAAGCTGGTTTCAGGCAGTAAGATGTCAGCATATTTGGCACTTGGGGTCATATACAGGTCGCTGTAGACGATAAACTCAACTTTGTTTTCATCTTCTAGCACTTTGGCGGCATGGCGAATATCGGGGTTCTGGTTGGTCATGTAATTTCCCGCAAGGGAGAAAATCATTTTGATTTCAGTATCCAGTTTCTCTGCATTTTTTAAGCCGTTATCTGGCGTGACGAGGTTGGCATCCTCACAGGCTTGTACCCAGTTGGTAATATTAATTTTTGCTTTAACGGGGTTTTCAAAGAGGCTGGGACCCGCCAGTGTTTTACGAAGATCAGGCGTCACAGCCATGCCATAACCGGCAGCCCAACCCCCTTTCACACCGACGTTTCCCGTAATGGTTGCCAGCAATGTGGCACCGCGCGCAGAGCGCTCCCCACAAATATGGCGTTGTGGCCCCCACCCCTGCATCAAAGCAGCGGGCTTGGTTGTGGCATACTCACGAGCGAGTTGGCGAATGGTTTGCGCAGGCACTTTGGTAATCGGCTCCGCCCACTCAGGGGTTTTCACCACGCCATCTTTTTTCCCCATCAAATAGGCGACTAAGGATTCATTCTCCGGTACTCCGTCAGGCATTTGGTGCTCATCAAAGCCAACGGTGTAGGTATCGATAAATGCCTGATCATGCAGACCTTCGCTGATGATCACATACATCATGGCATCCATCATCGCGTTATCGGTGGTCGGCAAAATCGGGATCCACTGATCCGCCAACGAAGACGCCGTATCGGAATAGCGTGGATCTACCACGATAAACTTGGTGCCATTTTTCTTCATTTTTTGGAAGTAATGGTTGGTATGCCCGAAAATGGTCTCATTCGGGTTATGTCCCCATAAAATCACCAACGGGGTCTCTTCCAACGTATCCAAAGTGCTACCGCTGGCCGAAGTACCGTAAGTGTAGGGCGTTACCGCCATAGTGTTACCGTTACTGACAGAGTGGTAATTTTCCAAAAATCCCCCAGTCAGGTTAAACAGGCGGCGCAGCATGTTCGCCCCTGAAAAGATGCCGCCAGTGACGCCAGTACTTAAGCTCACAAAACGCGATGCCGGGCCATATTGCTGGTTAATGCGTTGCATATTTTCAGCAATCAACGTAGTCGCTTCTTCCCAGCTAATTCGCTCGAAATGCCCTTCACCCCGCTTGCCCACCCGTTTCATGGGATATTTTAAGCGGTTTGGATGGTAGACAAATTTGCGGTAGCTGCGCCCGCGCACACAAGCACGCATAATCGGCATCTCTTCATCAAGATCACCATCGGGACGTGTGCTAATGCGCGTAACAACGCCCTGCTTAACGTGGGCGCGAATGTCGCATTTCCCGCCACAGTCAAAACTGCTACATGTGGAAACCACCCGTTCACCGTCATTTGGCAAGGTAGTGGTTGGGATAATATTGGGATTTTCTGGTGTTGAAGCGACCGTGTTCGTGGCAATAAATGGGACAGCCATGAGCGCAGAGCTGCCTTGAATAAACCGACGACGGGTCAATGGTTCAATCAGATGTTCACTCTGATCATTATAATTTTTCATGATAACTCTACCTCTGGCGTACATTAGGTTGCCGCGATAGCGTAAACATTTCCCACTGAGCCAACTTTTGAAAAACCGCCAAAGGCATTGGAATTTCAGCCAACCGCGTGAAACATGTGGTTATATCAATAAATTTTGCCTATATTCAGAAAATAATTCGTTATGTTTGAATTTCAGCCAATAAACGACGGTAACCAAAATTACGATGAGAAATATTCCACTGAGTACCATTGATAGTGTCGCCCGAGATGTTATCGCACTCGCGACAGATTACTTACCCAACGTGCTGTTAGATTCTCACAAGCACCGCCGCGCTCAATTCTTATATGGTGCTACGGGGCTAATTGAGGTGAGCACTGAAGATGGTGAATGGGTTATTCCCCCCGACAGCGGCGTGTGGATCCCGGAAAATACGGCCCATGAAACACGGATGCTGAATGTCAGCACCCGCAGTTTATATATCGAACCTACGGCAGCACCCCGCCAAGGCAATCAATGCGAAGTGTTGCGCGTCACGCCTTTACTTCGCCAATTGCTATTAGACGCGGTTGATGTGCCGCTGGAATATGATCTTAACGGACGCGATGGCACCTTGATGCAGTTGATCCTTCATGAAGTGGCGCGCGCTGAACCACTACCATTCTTTGCGCCGATCCCGCGGGATCAAAGCCTCGCGGCTCTGTGCCGAGAATTTTTGAAATCACCACAAATTACCTCGATCCCCCAAGAGTGGGCGGCTAAATTGCATAAAAGCGACCGATCATTTAGCCGCTTTTTTGGAGCTCAAACGGGTTTGTCCTTTTCAGATTGGCGACAACAAGCCTGCTTGCTTAGCGCCATTAGCCAGATCTCAGCCGGCAAGTCGATCACCGAAGTGGCGTTTGATCTTGGCTACAGCAGTGTGGGCTCGTTCTCTACCATGTTTAAAAAATGGCTTGGGCAAACTCCGTCGAGTTTTATTCAGCGCATAGAGTCCTAGCCTTAATCCAGTGTGGCAATCAGCCATGCAGAACCGCGATAGTCACCCGCTTGGGCATTTTCCCCTTGCAGGTGGCTACTGATTTCGAACTCTTTCAGGCTGTGAATTTCTGCGTTTATCTCTTTACCCGATTGCCCCGTTTCAAGATCCGTAATGACCAGTGAGCTGTAGATCGTATCGTTCGCCTCATTTTTCATGGGTAAGCGCTTTTGAGGGTCATCATCCTGCGTGTAATCCAAGCGTAACCGTACTTTAGTTGCCGATTGGAAGAGGCAACTATAGGTGACTTGACCGCTAGCACGGTTGTCATAGTACAAGCTGTTTAACTGCCCATGGCGTAAATTTAATATCCCTTGCTCCCCGCTGCTGGTACTGGATGTGCATTTTGCACCGATATTAATTTGCGAAGCCGCCAAGCGTAATGGCACAGAAGATTCGTGAAGCGGCCAGCTATCATAAGGTGGCGCCACTTTTGGGTTGGTAAATGCACGCACGTAACCCGCTAATGGCATTTCACTAATAATCAACTGCCCATCGATAATTTGCTCTTTGATATAAAACGTCATGGTGATAGGAAAATGGTTATTAAATCGAGGAACCTCAAATTGTGTATCTGCATAAGACATTGAGCACACACCGGAGCTGCGGTTCGTCCATTCCATCATGTCGGATTGCACCGTCATCACTAGGTTGGCGTTCAACCGATACGCTTTGAGTCCTGCAATCGAAAACCCCGTTTCAGGCACATACATAAATAATCGATGAAACGCATTTGCTGGCAAAATTTGCGTGTTCGTACTTCCCCAGCGACGCCCGATACACTTCACCATACCGGTCGGTTCCGCAAGGTTACTATCCACCACAAAAGGCTCCCCAACTTGATAGTAATTTTGACCGTCCGATCCCCTATCAGGATGATCCGCCAGCGTGCTGCTGTTATTCACGCGTATGGTATAGCCCGTATTAGGATCGATAATTTGTGCCGCATAATCTGCATGAGCCATCATCGCTGACAGTATTCCTCCGACTAAACAAGCTGCCCGCGCTATGGATTTAATTTTCAACATATTGCTGTTCCCATTAGTGATAAGTGACTGAGATCATCATGGCCGACGTAAATCTTCCTGCGGGTAATTGACTGAGTGGCAGTGTGTTCACCAACTTTGCTTGAAGATTAATACGGTGCTCCGTCGCGCTGATAGGCTGTGGCGTGATAGTTTGTAATTGATTGAGTTCTAAAGGAAATATTAGCCCATCCGTGATATCAGAAAAATCGATTCCCAGCCCTTTTGCGCTAGTGGATAAAATTTGCCGACCTTGGTACTCTTCCGTTCCATAACCTTTTGGGTTGAGTAGCACCGACAACGTTTTTCTCCCTGAGCACCCACTGATATACACCGGAAAATCTTTGGTCAACGAAATTCCCGGCGCCCCATTAATTTCAACCACCCCAAAATTAATTTGCAGTGGTGAATCGTTATTTTCACTGCGTACGTGGCAAGCAGGGTCGACCATTGTCGCCACGACATCTACAAACACATCCCCATAAACCACCGGTGAGATAAATAACAGTAAACCCCACCAATACTTTCTGATTTTATTGATTTGCTTCACTATTTATACTCCACGGAAAACGTAGCCCAACCGGAGAAATTCCCTGTATCAACGTAACCATAAGGGGGCTTTCGCGCTACCACACCAAAGGACAAAGATTGCTCATCATTCACCACGGCAACGCTGCCTACATCAATCGGCTCATCCCAAGCAATAGGTTTATCTTTACTATCCATAATCCCCAGTATCACGCCGCTATCACCTTGAGTGATAAGGTAGTTATCCCCATCAATATTCACTAGCTGCGTTCCATGCCACGTTATCTTGATAAGTTTTCCCAGCTCCGCACGCTGGCAATGGTCAATTTCAATGGAAAATGGCGTGATAACGCTGGTCTCCCCCAGATTAAGAGACTCCATACGTAAATTTTCTAATTGAATCTCTTTTTTGACGGAACCGGCACTCACTTTGCAGGATAAATGCACTAACTCTCCGCTAAATTCCACATCCAGAAATTGCGCATTAGCTTGAGTCGAAAAGCTCCAGAAAAGGGGTGCTAGCAGCCACCAAAACAGGGTTAGCTTACTCATAACTCACCTCCAGTCGCAGTGGATGCGCGCTCTCAATCACAGAAGGAAGCTGAACGGGGTTATTTCCATCAATAAGTGCCATGGGATAACGCACCGTTTCTTTCCCCGTTAAGGCATCTACCACCCGCAAAATTGCCGGTGTTTTTGCTCCACTCTTATTTTCACTAAATGCTAAACCCGCGCCGCAATGGGTCAATTTCAATATTTTTCCCACTTCTAAACTGCATGGCGCATTGAATAACGTGGCATTCACCAAAAACCAGCCCGAATGTGAAGATTCATAATGGGATTCAGTAGGTGGCACGCTGCCTAGAAATTCCTCTCCTTGCCCCCAAGCACTTACGGTCATTGTGATAATCCCGATAGCTAACCGGATAATATTCATCCACATTCTCCCCTTTTATGTCTTGGCTCCATTACTGTTCCCCAGAGACTGTGCAAGTGTCTCCTTGGCAACGAAATACCAGTGTTGGCTTGCCACCATAGTCATTGATGTAAGTGAGATAGGGGGTGGTCAGCGTGTGGCTGTTAATCTCGAATGTCGATTTAGGGGCGACCATCACAACCTCGAAGCTGCTCTCTTCCGACTGTTTCTTGCTATTTCCCACCCCAATCACCGTTAAGTTAAACGGCGTGGTGTTATTCAAACGGTAGCCTTTGGCCGTTTTTTGCAACGTAATGTTGTGCGCCCATTTGGTTTGAGAAGCTTCGAGGATTTTTTCAGGGCGATAGAACAATTTGACGCGGGATTGCAACGCAATTTGTAGTGTATTTTCTTCCGTGGATTTCGGCGGAACTTCACGCAAATTGAAATAGAAAACGGACTCTCTATCATCGGGTAATTGGCTTAATAATGGCGTTTTGCTCAAGCGCACTAGGCTGTGGCTATTGGCTTCTATCCGCTGTAATGGTGGCGTGGCAAGGATAGCGCCTTGAGTGAGTTTTTTACCTTGAAGGTCTTCAATCCAACTTTGCGCTAAATAGGCTTCTTCGGGATTATCATTCGCGATGCGCACATTAATAGAGTTTTCATTACCCGGAAAAACAATTCTCGTTCTATCCAGAGTTACCGCGCCATAAGAGGCTTGTGGCATTCCAATAAGCATGCTTATCAATGCTGCGGAAATAGGTTTAAAGTTCAACATAATCAACCTCATAGGTTAAAGATAATAAAAATTCCGTTATTTTTGACATGCCAGTTATTTTTGACATGGCAGTAACAGCATTGAAGAGGATGTGGTTGACCTATCTGGCAACGTTATCTGACACTGTTTTTGATTGCGCCAATAGACCCACAACGCGGCATTCTTCTCGATACCCACCAGCCAGGTCACCCCTTCTTCTCCAACTATCCCAATCTCTTGATTTGCCTCATTACGCACACTGGCACCAAACGGTGGTTTTTTACCATCCGGTAAGGTGATCACCGAGAAGAGTTTTTCCCCTTTCATCACAGGGAAACTTCGATAGCCAATCGCGCCTTTTGTAAGCGTGATGTCGCTGGTGGCACTGAGCGCTTCAATGTTTTCAGGTAATTTGCTGGTGTTAATGGAAGCCGAGGATTTACGGTAACTATTCACATTTGGGATCACCGCTAAACCGAAGCGGTTGGTTTTTGTAACGCCATGATTCAGTGGTACGCCGCCAATATCTGAAGTTTCCACCATTAAGCGAGTATCACCGTGGGCAGAGCGATGCAGCGCGGCTCCCTTGGTCGTTATTGTGATCCCGCTATTAATCGATGCCCCAATACTGCGGTATTGATGAGGGACATAGCTACCATTAATGGACACACTGGCATCCGAGAGGTCACGGGAATAAAAACCGCTCAAGCTTGTTTGGCTATCCACATCTTGTCCGTGGTTATACCCCATCGTTAGGCTGTAATTATCCCTCTCCCCATAACCGCTATATCCCACATTATGGTTATATTGATTCTTTTTATTGGAACGAGAGTACAACTCAGAAAACGTCAAGCTATGTCCGCTGTACAGCGGGATCGTCAAATAAAGGTTAATGGCATCATCTTCATAACCGTTACTTCGCTCCGTTCGCGTCGCGGAGATAGCAATATTGCCGCTATATTGGGAAAGGGAAGCAAAATTCAGGCTCGTATTGGCGTATAAACCGTACTGGGTTTGTGGGTCATCCTGCCAATAGGTGCTGTACTGGTAATTTAACGAGAGGTTAAAATCATCAAAATATTTATTTAAGTAGACTTGGTAATTTTCCTTGGTGGCTCGCGGTGAATGCCCTGTTCTGTCCTCATCCATATATTGCATGAGCGTTCGATACTCTTTATCGGCAAAACGGTAGCCCGCAAAAGTAATATCGGTACGAAGATCCTCGAATGACTTCGCATAATTAAAACGGTACGAGCGCCCCTGTAAGTGACCTTTATCATCATCAGAATAATCAGCAAAAGATTGGGTAATATCCACCGCGACTGCCCCGAAAGAAAATAGGTCACGCCCAATCCCTAACGCGGCGCTTTGGTAATAAGCATTAAGCTGCGTTCCTCCGTACAGCGACCACGCATTTGATACACCGTATGACAATTCACCACTAATGACGGGATCTCCCGTTAAATGTCGATTGTCATAACGTGTTTTCCCTACCGCTGCTTTATAATTTACCCGACCTGGGCGGGTTAAATAGGGCAGCGATGCAGTACTGAGGCTAAATTTATTCTCTTCCCCATTTTCCTCGCGCACTGTCACATCCAGTACACCACGGATCCCGCTATCAATGGTTTGAATGCGAAAAGGTCCCGGTGGCACCGAGGTTTCTGAAATAATCCGATCCTGGCTGCGAACTATCACTATGGCGTTAGTCTTTGCCACACCGATAATTTCAGGGGCGTATCCCACCAATTTTGGCGGCAACATGCGATCATCACTTTCAATCGAAATACCCGTATATTGCCAAGAATCAAACACGTCCGAGTAAAAATTATTTTCCCCGAGCGTGAGCAAAGCAGCGCTTTCTTTCAATGATCGAAAAGCATATAACCGACTGAAATCAAAATTGTGTTTTTCTTGCGAATAACTGCCCCCATGTTGCTTTTGATAAGTCCCATTGAAATCACCACGCAGCCGCCAAGCCCCAATGTTAATGCCCGATGTACCATTGCCCGACACATAAACTCGCTTGTCGCCATCGGTTTCTTTTGTCGCTGAAATGTTCGCGCTGTAATCCACAAACAGCCCATTAATCCCCTCTTCCCATAATTTTGGGGGAACCCAATAAGGATCACGATATTCCATCCACATTTGAGGAATGGTCATTTTTAAGGACATTGAAGGCAAATCTACTTTAGTTTGCACTCCAGCCAGAGCTGAAAAATTCAAACATCTTTCATCATGAAATAGAGAGACTTTTTCCTCCGCGGATTTTTTTAGCCCCATAAATTCAAGCAACGGAGGTGCAAGGCACACTTGTTGAGAAGCTGCACTTTTATCATCAAAAACAGCGATATCTCGCGGCTCACCTAAACGCTGACCATTAACAAAAACAGTCAAAACATAGTCTCCAGGTGGAACATACCCCGCAACAGAGAATTGGCTCATATCAATGTTATTCATATCTTCGGCATCTAACACATCGGTATTAAATTCAGCAGCATAGCTATTGCCAATCCCCATACTTAGCGCCAATAAAATCGTCTGTCTTAGTTTGCTATGTTTGAACATCATGCTCTATACCATCCCAAATGCGACGAGTGTGCCCCTCTCGAAAATGATTTCGAGATCATGTTTATCTGCAATTTATTGATAATCGATGCTATTGATAATCGATAAAAAAACGGATTAACCCTTGATAGTTACCCGCTTGAATAGGTTGCCCTGTAAGCTCTAGACGTAAAAAGTACTGTAGATAGAGCGCTTTCCCGGATTTATCTTGCCGTAATACATTATTTGCCAAAGGGTAATATTGCCCTGGAATCAATGTATTAAAACGGCTATCAAGGACAGAAACCCCGAGACCTTGTGATGCGCCTCTTAGTACAAATGCATCAATATGTTCCGCTGTTTCCCCTGCAAATCGAATAGACCATGTTTTACTGTCGAGTAAAGAGTAAAGGCTTCCGCAGTCTCGTAACTCAATAATAAAAGGTTGGTTATGCTGCTCACGCTGCAACTTTGTACCAAGCAGGGGGATTGCCAAAGGTGAAAAATCAATCGTTTGAAATCTATTTTCCATTACAACCGAACACGGTGTAGCGATAACAATACCTTTCAATGTTGCGCTGCCATTAAGCTCTATTTTTTTATTCGCCGCCGCCCCCGAAACCATCAGGCACATCAGGCACATCAGAATGGTCATCTTCATCAGTTGAGCTAATTGGCGAGTTACCCGTTGATAAACAATCACAATTGTCTCCCTCAACTTTCTCCTTCAACTCCGTATTGATACCGCCAGTTATTCACTGGCGGTAGACTCAGATGCTTACTGATAGGTAATTCGGAAGTTAGTTACGGCGCTAAACTTACCTTCAGCGACATCTTTTGTGGTATCAATCGCTTTAGCTAATGCTTTGAAGGTTAAGGTGTTATCCCCCTTCTTATTGATAATTCTCGATAAAATATCCTTAGCTTTGCCAAATTCAAAGCCATCAATACCAATACCTACGTTGTTTGCATTACCCGGAGAAGTTGAAAGCAAAGTGTTACCCGCATCGGCGTAATTTTGCCCTGTAAAGACTAACTCCATGCTTTTCACCGCTGCTGACGCCCCTGTACCATCTTTGGTGTAATCTGAAAAATCACACCCTGTTAATTCAATATTAAAATTCACTTCAGCCGTTCTGCCATTCTCTAAACCACGGCGAGAAAGCTGACCAAAATCAATAGTTTGTTTTAACGATGGTTGTGCAATATTGCAGGGTGAAGTCACCACTGTACCGATAAAATTTACCGTACCTGTATTCTCTGCCATTACACTAAAAGAAGTCGCTGATGTTGCCAGCAGTGTAATGATTGCTAACTGATTAAGTTTCATATAATGACTTTCCTTTCGTTTAAAAATAGGAGAAACGCAATACACCATTAAATAATTAATGGAACAGAAAAACAT
>NZ_JAERJY010000067.1:0-17901 GCF_018257375.1 Providencia sp. JGM181
ATATTAATCTCATAACTTTTTAGTCTTATTTTTAATTTCATTAATAAGTTAATGCTTTATTAATTGGTTTATTCTTAGTGAAAAATAGTGCGAACGAAAAAGATGCATAGAAAAAAATTGCGTGATTATCTGATACTCATTGGGAATGCTTTAAGGGATGCTGAACGCCTAATAAAATAAGAGGTGCCTTTACGAATGAAAGCAATATTAATGAAAACCATACCAATAAAAAGCCTGCTGATGGGATTGTCTATTTCTGTGTTTATGACGGCGATGGCGTCAGCCATGCCGCTTGAAGAACAGTTTCAGTTAATGGCGGAAGATGAAAGCGAAAAAATCCGCTGCTTTGAACCTTCTTCACCTTTCTTGTATTGCCTTAAAGGAAGCGTATACAAAAAAGGTGGTATCAGGCTCTTAGATAAGCAGGGTAATGAAGTGTATCAATTTTACTATTTTGATAATGGTCTCGACCCTGCGAGTGACGGGCTATACCGAATTCGTCAGGGGGAAAAAATAGGTTATGCCAACGCCCAAACCGGAGAAATTGTGATTGAGCCGATTTATGATTGTGCATATCCATTTGAAAACAGTAAAGCCAAGGTAGGCAAGAAGTGTGAGCGACAAACCGACGGAGAACATAGCTGGTGGGTTGGGGGCGAATGGCAAGAAATTGTTAATCCACTGAGTAGGGAAAATTAGCGTTTTATTCATGTATTAACCTCAGGAATTTAACAAAAGTCACAATCTAAATATGATTTTAAAAGTTACTTAACTTGTTGAAATGAAAAATATTTGTTACTCAGATCACATTTTTTGAGGGTTTAGCGACTCTTGAAAACCATTCACCGCAAAAAACTAACCGCTTAATTCTGTATGCCACCACTCAAGGTAACTTTTCGCTTTTCCTGATAGTAATTTTTTACCATAGCCACTATGGCAGAACTCAATTTTTTACATTCAAAATCATTCAACCACTGCCTATTAAAAAATCATTTGTTATTCATCGAAAACGATTAAAAACAACGTTTTCGCAGTTTAATAAACGGTAATTACGTATTAATGGCATGTTCGTTCTACCTCAGAAGGGTGTTCTATGAACAAAAATGGTATTTTAAAACACATTCCATGGATGATCCTCGGGATCATCGGTGCAATCTGTTTAGGGGTTGTCGCACTAAGACGCGGCGAGCACATTAGTGCATTGTGGATCGTCGTCGCATCTGTGGCGGTGTATCTGATTGCTTATCGCTACTACAGCTTATATATCGCTAAAAAAGTGATGAAGCTGGACGAAACGCGTTCTACACCAGCGGTCATTAATAATGACGGCTTAAACTATGTTCCAACCAATAAAAACGTTCTATTTGGTCACCACTTTGCGGCTATCGCAGGGGCGGGTCCATTAGTTGGCCCAGTATTAGCAGCTCAGGTGGGTTACTTACCAGGAACATTGTGGCTACTGGCAGGGGTTGTCCTTGCGGGGGCGGTACAGGACTTTATGGTGCTGTTTATCTCCTCACGCCGTAACGGTGCATCTCTTGGTGAGATAGTTAAAGAAGAATTGGGTCCAATCCCAGGTACGCTAGCACTATTTGGCTGCTTCTTAATTATGATTATCATCCTCGCCGTATTGGCGCTGATCGTGGTTAAGGCACTGGCAGAAAGCCCATGGGGTGTGTTCACAGTTTGCTCCACTGTGCCGATTGCGCTCTTTATGGGGATATACATGCGCTATATCCGACCGGGGCGTGTGGGTGAAATTGCCGTTATCGGTATTGCACTGTTAGTTGCTTCTATTTGGTTTGGTGGTGTGATTGCGCATGACCCTTACTGGGGTCCAGCACTGACCTTTAAAGATACGACGATTACTTATGCCTTAGTCGGTTATGCGTTTGTTTCCGCGTTACTGCCAGTATGGCTGATTTTAGCGCCTCGCGACTACTTAGCGACATTCCTGAAAATCGGGGTTATCGTTGGTTTAGCGGTGGGTATTGTTATCCTGAACCCTGAGCTGAAAATGCCAGCGGTGACACAGTTTGTTGATGGTTCTGGTCCAGTTTGGAAAGGTACACTGTTCCCATTCCTGTTCATCACCATTGCGTGTGGTGCAGTATCCGGTTTCCACGCCTTAATCTCTTCAGGTACGACGCCAAAACTGTTAGCGAACGAAAAAGACGCGCGTTACATCGGCTACGGTGCGATGTTAATGGAATCTTTCGTCGCTATCATGGCGTTAGTCGCAGCTTCTATCATCGAGCCAGGTCTGTACTTTGCAATGAACACCCCACCATCAGCATTAGGTATCACTATGCCTAACCTGCATGAGCTGGGTGGTCCAGATGGCGCTGCAATTATGGCGCAACTGAAAGATGTGTCTGTTCATGCGGCTGCAACGGTCAGTTCATGGGGCTTTGTAATTTCTCCTGAACAAATCATGCAAACAGCAAAAGACATCGGTGAGCCTTCGATTCTAAACCGTGCCGGTGGTGCGCCAACCTTAGCTGTCGGTATTGCATTTGTATTCCACGAAATTATGCCAGCTGCCAACATGGGCTTCTGGTATCACTTCGGTATTCTGTTTGAAGCACTGTTTATCTTAACCGCACTGGATGCCGGTACGCGTTCTGGCCGCTTTATGCTGCAAGATTTACTGGGTAACTTCGTGCCATTCTTGAAGAAAACTGACTCTCTGTTTGCTGGGATCATCGGTACAGCAGGATGCGTAGGTTTATGGGGTTATTTACTGTATCAAGGCGTTGTTGACCCACTGGGCGGCGTTAAGAGCTTGTGGCCACTGTTCGGTATCTCCAACCAGATGCTGGCAGCGGTAGCGTTAGTCTTGAGTACGGTTGTATTAATTAAGATGAAACGCAGTAAATACATCTTAGTGACTGTGTTACCAGCGGTATGGTTATTAATCTGTACCACATGGGCACTGGGACTGAAATTATTCAGCGATAATCCTCAACTGGAAGGTTTCTTATACTTAGCGAAATCTTACAAAGAGAAAATCGCCGCGGGTGGTGCTGAGTTAACGGCACAAGAAATTACTAATATGAATCACATTATTATTAATAACTACACTAACGCGGGTCTGAGTATTCTGTTCTTAGTGGTGGTTTACGGTATTATCTTCTACGGTATCCGTGTGGGAATGAAAGCCCATAAAAACCCAAATCGTACAGATAAAGAAACCCCTTATGTTCCTGTTCCTAAAGAGGGTGTGAAAGTGTCATCTTCACACTAAGAGCAGAATAATGCGTCGAGTTAAGTTTTACTCGAAACAGTAAGGGAAGCCCGACATTGTACGAAAAAACAATGTCGGGCATTTTGCCTTTGGAGATGGTTATGTTTGGAAACTTGGGTAAAACCGGTAAATATTTAGGGCAGGCGGCGAGAATGCTGGTGGGGATCCCCGATTACGATACCTATGTGCAGCATATGAAAGATAATCACCCCGACAAACCCGTGATGACCTATAAAGAGTTTTTCCGTGAACGACAAGATGCTCGCTACGGCGGCAGTGGTAAAGGCGGATTTCGCTGCTGTTAACGAATGTTCTTATAAATAAACGGCATGATGAGGGCAATAATGAAACCAATCAATGTAACGATTTTAACGGGCTTTTTGGGTGCAGGAAAAACCACGCTATTGAGCCACATTCTCAACGCTGATCATGGTCATAAAATTGCGGTGATCGAAAATGAGTTCGGCGAAGTTCCTATCGATAATGCGTTGATTGGCGACCGTGCCACACAAATCACCACCTTAAGTAATGGTTGTATTTGTTGCAGCCGTTCTAATGAGTTAGAGAATGCGTTGTTGGATTTATTGGACGGTTTAGACAGCGGCAAACTCGATTTTGAGCGTTTAGTGATTGAGTGTACGGGAATGGCAGATCCAGGTCCGATTACGCAAACATTTTTCTCCCATGAAGTGCTGTGCGAGCGTTATTTATTGGATGGCATTATTACTTTGGTGGATGCGGTTCACGCCGATAAGCAACTTAATGATTTCGCTATTGCGCAAGCGCAGATTGGCTATGCTGATAGAATTCTTCTCACCAAAACCGATATTGAGCCAAACACTGATGCGCTGATTGAGCGTTTGCAGCGTATTAATGCCCGAGCACCGATTTATCCAGTGGTTCATGGGGATATTAATTTAGATTTATTGTTAGATATTGAAGGCTTTTTGCTGGATTCAAAACTCAATGTTAAGCAACCGACGTTCCGTTTTGCGCCTAAGCAGCAAAACGAGGTGGGGTCGATTGTGCTGGAGTTTGATTACCCTGTAGAGCTGATGGCCGTCTCCCAAGTGATGGAAGATTTATTACTTGGTTTTGCAGATAATTTATTACGCTATAAGGGAATTTTGTCCATCGTCGACGAACCAAAGCGCCTATTATTCCAAGGTGTCCAGCGCCTGTATAGCGCAGATTGGGACAGAGATTGGGGCGAAGATGAACCGCGCAGCAGCGTCCTCGTTTTCATCGGCATCGATCTTCCAGAAACCGAAATTCGCGAAAAATTCGCTGCACTAGAAACCAGAAATTAAAAATTAGAATCAAGCTACAGTTATAGAAATCAGAAATCAGAAATTAGAAGTCAGAATGAAATTCAAAGTCATTAGCGCCGTAGCTAGGCGGCAATTGAGCTAATCCCTAGGAGCATACAAAAGTATGTGACTAGGGTTAGCGAGTGCAGCCAACAACGCTACGGTGTTAAGGACGAAGAATTAGCGGGCCTTCGAGGACATGATTTCTATGATCTGGATGTCTGTATGCCGCATCGACCCTGCTGCCAACGAACACAAGTTCGCAATCGACTGATCCACATCATCCGACACAATTCCGTCCGAGCCTCTTACGCAGCTATTATCTAGCGCCATCAATACAGCTTTGTATGCCGCACTTGCACTGGTGGAGACTTTCATTGCACAGCTGTTTGATGCGCCATCACAGATCATGCCACTGACGTCGCCGATCATGCTTGAGATTGCCATTGCGACCACGTCATAGCGAGCTTCTAATAACCATGCAATCCCAGCGGCAGCACCCATTGCAGCGGTGGTTGCCGCACATAATGCAGAAAGCGCAGGCAGTTGGTTATGAATATAAATGGCCATTAAATGGGAGAGCATCAGCGCGCGAGCTAACTGTTCTTCGGTAGATTGCAGATAATCTGCGGTGACAACAACTGGCATGGTGGCTGCAATACCTTGGTTACCGGAACCGGAATTACTCATGGCGGGCAATACTGCACCGCCCATACGTGCATCGGAGGCTGCCGTTGTGCGGATCATAATTTCGGATAATAAATCTTTGGACAATAAACCGCGGTCACGTTGAGCCTGCAACGTTTTACCAATATGCAGACCGTAGCTATTGCGCAAACCTTCTTGAGATAACGCATCATTTAAGTGTGCGGCTTCAAGAATGAAACGAATATCGTTTAATGGTGCTTGAGTTGCGAACTCATAAACCGCCTTAGCGGTGACTTTCGGTAAGCTGACATCGGTACCACAATCAACGGGATCCCGAGTTTCTGTTTTATTCTCTGTAATATCGAACAGAACCTGATCACCGTGGATAATTTTGACAATATGCGTGTGAGAGCCTGCGATGATCACCGTGGCAGAATCATTGTCGCTGTAGGCTGTCGCTTCTGAATAAACAACATCATCACAAGGGGATTTAATATCAACGGTGATGGAACCGTCTGCGAGCATCGCTTTACTGCGAGCAATCGCTTCAGGCGACGCGGATTTTAATACTTCTAACCCAGCATCAGCATCACCACCCACAGCACCTAGCGCCGCAGCAATCGGTAATCCCACCATTCCTGTTCCCGGAACGGTGACACCCATACCATTTTTCATGAGATTTGGGGAAACAAATGCGGCAACGCGGATCACTGGCGATGACAGATAAGACGCTGCTTTCGCCGCTGCGTAAGCAAGAGAAATGGGTTCAGTACAGCCCAGTGCAGGTTTCACGTCTTGTTTAACGGCATTGATAAAATATTGCCAGAGAAGTTCTTCAGTTTGCGTTGCCATGGTGATATCCCTAAAAGTCATGTGGTGATGGAATTATTTTAATGAAGAGGACGGAGAAAAACTTCACAATGTTTATGGATAAATGGGGGTAAGAGAGAAAATTTATCTCTAATATGATTTGTTTGGGGTAAATATTTTTAAATATGATGCCGATCACAAAAATCCTACCTATTTTCATAGGTAGGATACCGTGAGCTTAGCTTTCTAAATCGAGGCGTTTGCTTTGCCATTTACGTGAGCGCCAGCGCCACGCATTGGTGAGTCCACGAACCCACTCATCGACAAAGAATCCAATCCAGATACCGATTAACCCCATTTCCATTTTGATGCCAAGGAAGTAGCCTAGTGGGATAGCGATCCCCCACATAAAGAGCACGGCGGTCAATAATGGGAACTTCGCATCACCAGAGGCACGAAGGGCGTTTACCATGACGATGTTGATAGTACGCCCCGGCTCTAAGAACACGGATAATAAGAAAATTGGCAGTAATAGCTGAATGATGCCTTGATCGTCCGTTAAGCTATCGAGGATGGGCGCGCGGAATAACCAGAACACAAACACCACGCCGATAGTGACGTAAAAGCCCCATTTCAAACTCTTAAACGCACGACGATAGGCATCTTCAAAGCGCTTAGCGCCCACCAAATGCCCAACCATAATCTCATTACCAATACTGATGGAAATTCCAAACAGCATAATAAATAGGGAAAGCTGGAAGTAGAGAGTTTGCGCCGCAAGGGCAGTTTCACCCATTAAGCCGATAAAGGCGGATGCGGTCATAAAGTGCAGGATCCACACCAAGTTTTCACCAGCGGCTGGTAAACCAATATGCAGGATTTTACTGAGCATTTTGCTGGACCAGCGGATCAGCATCATCGGGGTAAACCTGATCCTTAAACCATAGAACAGCAGGCAGAACAGTAAAATGACCGCCACAACACGCCCAACCACTGTTGACCATGCAACGCCTTCCAGACCATATTGCGGTAAGCCAAAGAAGCCATACAGTACAATCATGTTACCAATTACGGTAATAATGTTGGCAATCAGCGTGACCCACATCGCTGGCTGAGCTTTACCATAAACGCGTAAACAAGCCGCGAGAATGATGGAGATCGCTTCAGGAATTAAACAGATACCCAAAATGTGTAAATACGCGTACCCATCATCCATTAAATGGGATGGAGTATTCATAATGGTCAGAATTTTGTAGCCAAAAAAGAGCGCAATTAAGGCGCTGGAGAAACCTAATATAAAGTTAAAGGCGATGGAAATATGAATCGCTTGGCTGGCTTTATCACGGCGACCTGCACCCAAATATTGAGCGATAACGACGCTACATCCCACGCTAATAAAGTTAAAGATAGTAATAAATAGGTCAAAGACCTGATTCCCGACCCCCATTGCGGCGAGGTAGGCAGTCGATACATGGCTCACCATGTAGGTATTAATTAATAAGGTGGCCAAATGAAGGAAAATATCAATAAAGATTGGCCAACTGAGGGAATAGAGTGACCTCTCAGTGACATCGGGCTGATGCATTAAGAACCTTTGTATTCGTTTAAATGGAGGAAAGAGCGAAATTTGCTCGGATTCTACCTCTAATTGATAAAGTAACCTAGTAATAAAAGTCGGAACTTTTTAGATAATTAAGCTTTGTTTAATCTATATAAATTTGTTATTGATATGTATCTTGTATTTGAAATATGACATCAGAATGACCGAGGAGTCACAATGACAAAAATTAAAACAGCAATAGTGGGTTACGGCAATATTGGTCGTTATGCACTAGAAGCTGTTCAAGCCGCTGATGATTTCGAATTAGTCGGAATTGTACGCCGTAATACCCAAGATATTCCAGCGGAATTAGCCGGATATAAAGTGGTTGATGACATCGAAAAATTAGATGGTGTGGATGTTGCGTTACTTTGTTCCCCTACACGCGCTATCGGAACTTTAGCAGAGAAAATCTTAAGCCTAGGGATTAATACCGTAGATAGCTTCGATGTACATTCGGATATCGTGGCATTAAAACACCAGCTTGATAGCGTCGCGAAGAAACATAACAGTGTGTCAATCGTATCGGCAGGCTGGGATCCAGGTTCTGACTCCATCATGCGTACCTTGATGCTGGCAATGGCACCAAAAGGGGTGACTTACACGAACTTTGGGCCCGGTATGAGCATGGGACACAGTGTGGCAGCGAAAGCGGTTGATGGCGTGAAAGATGCGCTTTCAGTCACCATCCCTCTAGGCACTGGCGTTCATCGCCGTATGGTGTATGTTGAGCTGGAAGTGGGTGCTAACTTCGATGATGTGGTACGCGGCATCAAGCAAGATAGTTATTTCTCTTCCGATGAAACCCATATTCGCCAAGTAGATAGCATTGATGCATTAAAAGATGTAGGGCACGGAGTCCAAATGACCCATAAAGGGGTTTCTGGTGCGACGCACAATCAGTTATTCGAATATTCAATGCACATCAATAACCCGGCATTAACATCGCAGTTTATGGTATCTGCCGCACGTGCAACCATGAAACAGCCAGCGGGAGCTTATACCGTCATTGAAATCCCACCAGTGAATTTCCTGCAAGGTGATTTAGATAGCTTAATCGCTAAGCTGGTTTAATTTTTAAATCGCTTTAATCACTGATTAATGGTGCGCAGCATAATAAATAGCATTGCTACCGCGTACCATTTTCTCTCCTCGCTTTTTATTTTATTCCCCTTCAGAATAACGCCATTATTTAGGATTGGTACGACATAAGCATATAAGAGTCTCAGCGGAGAAATGGAATGGAAACACCAAAGGAAAAGAAACCGGTTACGAATAAAAATAAAGGGCGCCAATCCTCAGCGGCAAGCTTTTTCCCTAAAAATAAAGGGGTAAAAAGCGTCAAAGAGACCCAAAATTCATTTAGTGTCATTCGTGCTTTTTCAAAAATGATAAATTATGGATTTTCAATATTCTATGTGGGTTTTATTATTTCGGTTTGGTTTTTCCCTGAAAATTACAGTATCGAGATTATTTATAACCTCACGTTGATCCTTATATTCGAGTTTATTCTGGTGCACTCCGGCGTTTTTATGTCGGTATTTAAGAATTTTTTTGTGATATTAGGATTTGCCTTGGTTTATGGTCTTTTTGCTTTGGCCATTAATATGTCAGTGCTGGGAGATTCTCCCATCATTTTATATCTCTACAGTGCAACGGTGGTCAACCGGATGCTGTTTGGGTTAACCAGCCGAACTGACCAAGAACGCCAAGAGAATATGGGGTATTCCGCTTTAATGGCAATGAACTTTATGTTCAGTATCTTTACTGCGCTGTTGTTATCGTGGATGGTGCCGTATGGCGGGTTAACGCCAGCGTATCTGGAGTCCATTCATTATTTAGATTCTATTGGTACGGGCGGTGAGTTCCCTGAAAAGCCGCATGTGGCGTTTGCGTTTGGTGTACTCTATTTTTCGTTGCCTGTTGTCTTGCCTGTATTATTTGGGTTATTGAGTTTACGCAAAAAGAGAAAAACTCAAATGGCCGATGTGGATGGTCAATAGGCTGGATAGCGAATAAGTTGAATAGTAGATAGAAAGAAAAACGCCTACCGAAGTAGGCGTCCTGGTGTTGGCAAAAATAAAGTAAAACAAAAAATACAGAATGAAAATTAGCGAGTTATTGATTTAAATTGCTGTGTGGTCTCTTTCAATGCCACTTCTGTCGGTAAACGTTCCATAGAACTTGCACCGTAGAAGCCGTGGCAATCAGGGCAGTGCGCTAAAATATATTCTGCATCTTCCGGCGTGGCGATAGGGCCACCGTGGCACAGAATAATCACATCATCACGCACCGATTTTGCGGCTTTCGCCCAATCATTGATAAGTTCAACGCAATCCGCCAGTGTGACGGCGGTTTCCGCACCGATGTTACCGCCGGTGGTTAGCCCCATGTGTGGGACAATAATATCCGCACCCGCCTGTGCCATTGCAATGGCATCTTCACGGCTAAAGACGTATGGCGTGGTTAATAACCCTTTTTCATGCGCCATGCGGATCATATCGACTTCTAAACCGTAACCCATGCCTGTTTCTTCTAAATTGGCACGGAAGTTACCGTCAATCAGTCCGACGGTTGGGAAGTTTTGCACCCCAGCAAAGCCAGTCGCCTTGATATCATCAAGGAATTTATCGAACTGACAGAATGGGTCGGTACCGTTAACTCCAGCAAGCACAGGGGTGTGCTTCACAACAGGGAGAACTTCTTTCGCCATATCCATCACGATTTCGTTGGCATTACCATAAGCCAGTAGGCCGGCGAGAGAGCCGCGTCCTGCCATGCGGTAACGACCTGAATTATAAATAACGATTAAGTCGATGCCACCGGCTTCTTCACATTTAGCGGACAGACCAGTACCTGCGCCACCGCCAATGATGGGTTCTCCACGAGCAATCATCTCTCTGAAATTTTTCAGTAAGTCTTCGCGGTTATGTTTCATTGATGAACCTCTACTTGTTTACTATTTTCTGGTGTAATTCAATAACCTGCTCACAGAATTCAGGTGAATTAATGTGATGCGGGCTTAATATTAATTGTCGTTTTTCTGTAGTGACTAAGTGCTGTGTTAATGCGTCGATAAAGGCTTGATCTGCCAGCGGATCCCAAAATGGTGCTCCGTCGATATCTAATGCGGAAAAACCGGCTGTTGGGATAATAAAGCGAATTTCGCCTTCGCAAGCATTCAGCTTTTCTGCAATCCAATGTCCCATCTGACGGTTCTCTTCTACGGTGGTTCTCATCAGTGTGACTTGGGCATTATGGTGATAAAACTGTCTATCTTTATACTGTTCTGGCACGGTGGAAGGGCGACCAAAGTTCACCATATCCAACGCACCGCAAGATAATACGCAAGGTGTTTGGGTTCGCGCGATGGCGCCAAAGCGGTCTTCATCGCAAGCCAATACGCCACCAAACAGGTAGTCGCACACTTCCGTGGTGGTGATATCCAAAACGGAATCTAATAAGCGGCTATCAATCAATTTTTCCATGGCTTTGCCGCCACTTCCCGTTGCATGGAATACTAGGCAGTCATGGTCATGTTCTAATTTTGCCGTTAATTGCTGGACGCAAGGAGTGGTGACACCAAACATAGTTAAGGCAATTGCGGGTTTATTTTCAGCGGTATCGGTTTCACCGTTATCAAACCAGACTGCGCCGGCAATTTGGTTGGCCGCATTTTTTAGGACTTTACGTGAAATAACATTGAGTCCAGAAACATCCGTGACAGAGTACATCATGGCGATATCACTTGCGCCGATATACCCGGAAATATCGCCCGAGGCCATAGTGGAGACCATGAGTTTTGGCACACCGACAGGTAAAATTTGCATTGCTGGTGTAATCAGTGCCGTCCCCCCTGAGCCGCCTAGCCCAAGTATTGCGGCGACGTCAGTTTGTGCAGCAAGATAGAGGCTGAAGGCTTGTGCCATCGCTTCTATCGCTTTTCCGCGATCTCCGCAGAAAATGGCACCAGCACCTTGAGGGTGGAAACTGGCAACTATTTCGGCGGTGACATCAGCATTTTTTTCTAATAATGATGGCTGAGTACTCAAGTCAACGGTACGTACAGCAAGCCCTGCATTTTTAATTAAGTCACTGACATAAAAAAGTTCAGCGCTTTTGGTGTCTAGGGTACTTGCAACATAAATAAAACCCTGATGCTTTGGCATAGAAAAATCCTTTGTTTTTTTATGTAACGTTGTTTGGTTACTTAATATGTGTAGGGTGTGTTGAATTTTTCATCTTAATGAGACTATAGTATCATTTACGATAAGTCAACAATGAGACTATCGTCTCATTTTTGGCCTTATCTGCTTGGTTCATTAGATGATGACTTGTATCTTGTTGATAAAACATTATAAATAGAGTGGTTATCATAAAATAGTTAAATCAGAGTAATGGTTTTTGTCCATGAATATTTAAATATAATGATTTACCGTGCTGTATTTATAGCGTAATTTCGAAAGCGAGCACATTGCGTACTTGTCAGATGATTAAGAATGCTTATCGGCGAATATGTACTGTGAAAGATATTGTCTACACTCATAGAAAGGCGATTTTAAGGATAAAGACATGCCACTGAGCCATCTTATGCCAGACTATAAAGGAACGCGCAAACGTACCTATAATTTACTCGTGTCAACGGCAGTTGAGCTATTTGAAAAAGGGGCAATGCCGTCAGTATCTGAGTTAGCAATGGAGGCGGGCGTTTCGCGTGCGACTGCGTATCGTTATTTTCCAACGCAAAGTGACCTGATTGCCGCGACGGTGAATGTTAGCCTCGGTCCTATTTTGACGTGGAAGCCGCAAAGCGAAAAAACAGAAGAGCGAATTGATGAACTGTTACGCTACGCATTCCCGCGTATGTTTGCTCACGAAGGGGTTTTGCGTGCGGCGTTACAAACATCACTTCAACAGTGGGCGCTTGGGCGTTCATCACCTTCACCAGAACCCGAAGAGAAAAGATTAGAGCGCGGTAATCGTAAAGATATTTTGGCGATGGTGACATCACCGATGAAATCTGAGTTTCCGGATGAAGTCATTGATAAAGTGATTAAAGCATTTTCCGTGATCTACGGATCGGAAATTTTCTTGGTATTAAAAGATATCTGGAAATTGGATAACGATCAGGTCACTGAAATCGCACAATGGATGGCAAAAGCGATTATTAATCAAGCGACTGCGGATAAGCAGCTGATTGAGAAACCATAGACATTTCCCCCTCTCAAATTCGCCTAATATCCTCCTGTCTATCGGGGGATTTTATGCACTTCGTAGGATTATCGGTTAAACCTTCACGAAAAACAGGCATGACGCTCATTTCAGCATTCTTAGCCTCATGAGCTTGAATGATTGTGATATAACTTAATCTCATAATTAATTATATCAATGGTTACTGTCCGATGATAAAGCTGATAAAAATGAGTGTTGGGATCATTCTTTGTGCCATTGTTGGCGGCTCACTCACTTATATCGGCATTCCCTTAGCGTTGATGTTCGGTCCGATTATCGCCATTATTATTTTCCATCGTTTTGGTTTCTCATTCCCCACTCCTAAACACACTATTACTTTTGTTCAAGTGACGCTCGGAACCTCTGTAGGTCTGATGTTTAATCAAGTGTCGCTGAAGGATGCAGATAACTTATTGCTACTGTTATTGATGTTGGTGGTCTGTTTAGCCGTGCAGTTTTCATTTAGTTTTTTTTGGTTTCACCGCAAGGTCGGGTGGACAAAACAAGAAGCGATGTTGGGCTCAGTGCCTGGAGCGATGGCGGCCATCCTTGCCTTAACGGATCACACCCATACGCCGCCGCAAAAAATTGTTATCTCCCATACTATCCGTTTAATCATCCTTATTTTATTGGCAGGTTTAGTGGTAGGAAGTGAGGGCGATCCTCAGCCACTAATTGAATGGCCAACGTTAACGCTTGAATCCACGTTCTGGTTATTGGTGATTGTGGCGGTGGGTGTGGTCGTCGGGATGTTTTTGCAACGCCTGCGAGTACCGGCGCCTTTTATGTTAACGTCCCTCGGTGCGGCAACGTTAATTCAAGGTTGGATTGATGTTCAGCTCCATTTCCCATTGATGCTGACTGAACTGAGTATGGTTTTAATTGGGATGAATATTGGTAATCATTTCATTGTATTCCCGCTATCCGCGCTGATAAAAAATATCTACTCTTCAGCCCAAGTGGTGATCATCAATATTATTTTGACCTTTTTGATCACGGTGTTTGCTGCGTGGATCACGGGATATGATATTGCGGTGTTATTGTTGGCTTGGGCTCCGGGAAGTATGGAAGCCATGACTTTCGCGGCAATAACGATGAATTTGGATGCTGGCTTTGTCATGTCCAACCATATTATTCGGATGGTGATTATCCAAACGATTCCATCGGTAGTACTGTTTTGGCAGGAGCGAAAAGGGAAGAAAGAGGGATAAGGAGGAAACATGTATCGATGTGGATTATAAAGGGGATCGACATGTTTCCGCTGGGATTTTAGGCTTATTTTACGTAAGCAAATAGCCCTAAAGAGTCTCTTGCCAAAGATTGGCATTTAAACTCTTGAGTCAATGGAATACCTTTTAAATCATCGTAGCTTTCTTTATTCAGCTTACTCATTTTATCGGAGTTGTAATTTCCCAAATCCCATTTATTACTTTTCGCAAAGTAAACAATGGCGCGTTCAATTTCTCTGTCAGGAATTTGGGAATAGCCGCAATCATATTTTAAATAAATAAATACAGCGGTCAGATCAGCGAGGTCTTCAGCTTCATTGGTAGAGAGTGCTTTGGCGGTATTGGTTAGCCCCAAAAGCATCATTAAGCATGACATCAATATAAATTTTTGCATTCGATATTCATCTGGTTTTTATGTCAAGTAACATTAGCATAAGAACATACTCGCATTACATCAAGTTGCCTGATTTCTTTATGACTACGATGTACTCTATAGATACTAAGCACTTTAGATTATTTTGTGTATAGATTCGTTAGTCAATTCTAACTTTCTTAAATCTATGTAATAAACCCATATTAGATGCATGGGTTTATTGACCTTCCTGTAAGGGGAAGCTTTATCATCCCAATCATTAAACCACGTTTTGCTTGGCAAGGGCAATTTCAGACTTGTCATACCGTGCTCACTGATTGTTGATTTTGATAAATAAAAGGAAGGTTATCTATGTTACGTCGTGATTTTCTGAAGCTGAGTGCTATCGCTTATGCTGCGAGCGCACTGCCAGTTTGGAGCCGCATGGCTGTTGCTGCTGGGAATTATCCCACATTGGCTATTCCACCACTTGTAGAACCGGATGCACAAGGGAATATTCAAATCGCTATCAAGCAAGGTATTTCACAGTTTGTACCGGGCAAGAAAACTACAACGTGGGGATATAACGGCGATTTATTGGGTCCAGCACTTAGCCTGAAAAATGGGCAGTCAGTAAACATTAATATCACCAACCAATTACCTGAAGAGACAACCGTACACTGGCATGGATTGGAAATTTCCGGCGAGCAAGATGGTGGACCTCAAGCGATTATCGCTCCCGGTGCTAGCCGTAAAGTCAATTTCACTCTCAACCAACCTGAAGCCACTTGCTGGTTCCATCCTCATACTCACGGAAAAACTGGTTACCAAGTGGCGATGGGACTAGCGGGATTAGTGCTTGTTAAAGATGAAGACAGCCAAAAACATAGCTTACCGAGCGAGTGGGGCGTCGATGATATTCCCGTTATTCTGCAAGATAAGCGCTTAAAAGATGACGGACAAATTGATTATCAATTAGACGTCATGAGTGCTGCCGTGGGCTGGTTTGGGGATATGATGCTAACCAACGGAGCGGTTTATCCTAAACATGTTGCGCCGAAAGGTTGGATCCGCCTGCGTTTACTCAACGGTTGTAACGCACGTAGCTTGAACGTATCGACCAGTGATGGACGTAAAATGTATGTGGTGGGCAGTGACGGTGGATTACTGGCTGAACCTATCGCATTAACTGAATTACCGATTTTAATGGGCGAACGCTTTGAAGTATTGATTGATGCCTCTGACGGTCGTTCCTTCGACCTTGTCACTTTACCTGTTGGGCAAATGGGAATGACCATCGCGCCATTTGATCAGCCACTGCCTGTTTTACGCATTGAAACTACCTTGAGTGCGGGAGCTGGAAAATTACCTGAACAATTAGCAACGATTGCTGCCATTCCTTCACTGACGGGGCTAAATCGCCGTAAATTCCATTTGATGATGGATATGCGCTTGGATATGCAAGGCATGATGATGCTGCGCGAAAAATATGGTCCGCAGGCGATGGGGAACATGGGGGGGCATGGCGGTATGATGGGGAATATGGATCATTCCAATATGAATGGTGGCAATATGGGAAGTGGAAACATGAACCATGGCAATATGAATAACAGCAATATGGGTCATGGCAATATGGCAGCCGGTACGCAAAGTAATGGCGGTCATTGCGGTATGGGCACAGGTGATCTGGATATTCATAATGCGAATACCATCAATGGACAAGTTTTCTCAATGACACACCCTGCGTTTAATGCGCCGCTAAATCAGCAAGAGGTTTGGGTGATTTCAGGGCGTGGCGATATGATGCTGCACCCATTCCATGTTCACGGAACGCGTTTTAGGATCCTTAAAGAAAATGGTCGCCCGGTTGAACCGCATCGCCAAGGCTGGAAAGACATTGTGAAAGTGGAAGGGCAAGTGAGCGAAGTCTTAGTGGAATTTAAACATACTGCGACGCCACAGCACCCTTATATGGCACATTGTCACTTACTGGAGCATGAAGATACTGGCATGATGATGGGCTTTACCGTAGGTTAAGGTCATCGAAACTGGCAGTGGCGATGTGGTCACTGCCATTTGTTTTGTCGTCGCGTCTTTGTGTGGCTTATGTTAAAATTACGCGCTTTCCTTTCCCATACATGCGTAATAGATGATGAAACATACTCTGGATGTAATGATCTCTGAAGAAGAGATTGCTCAAAGAATCAGTGAATTAGCAGACAGCATTAGTGCTCATTACCAAGACAAACAAGGTGATTTAGTGCTGGTTGGTCTGTTAAAAGGCTCCTTCATTTTTATGGCAGATCTATGCCGTAAAATCACCGTACCTCATGAAGTTGATTTCATGACCGTATCAAGCTACGGCAATGCAATGACATCAAGCCGTGATGTGAAAATCGTGAAAGACTTAGATGAAGATATTCGCGGTAAGCATGTGCTGATCGTTGAAGATATCATTGACTCAGGCAACACGTTAAATAAAGTCCGTGAAATTTTTGGCCTGCGTGAGCCTGCATCTGTGGCAATCTGTACTCTGTTGGATAAGCCTTCTCGCCGTGAAGTGGATGTACCTGTTGAGTGGATTGGTTATTCAATCGAAGATAAATTCGTTGTCGGTTATGGTATCGACTACGCGCAGCAGTATCGCCACCTGCCGTACATTGGGCATGTCACTCTGCTGGAAGAGTAAGTTTTTTAAACTGTATTCTTAGCAATAAAAAGAGCAGCCTAGGCTGCTCTTTTGCTATTTTATTTTCGAAAGATTATTTTTTCTGTGTGAGCTTAGAGATAGCCTCACGATAACCTAACTCTAACTTCTCGCGGCTATCTGAGGTAATGTGTAAGTCGTGTAAGCGACCATTATTGATACCGTAAACCCAGCCGTGGATCATGATTTTCTGACCACGTTTCCATGCGGATTGCATGATAGTGGAGTGACCTAAGTTATACACTTGCTCAACCACGTTTAATTCGCAAAGACGATCTAAGCGCTCGCACGGTTTCAGTTCACCTAACATAGAGCTATGGCGATACCAGATATCTCGAATGTGTAATAACCAGTTATTGATCAGGCCCAATTCGGTGTTATCCACCGCTGCTTCAATACCACCACATCCATAGTGACCACAGATAATAATGTGTTCGACTTCCAGAACATCAACCGCATACTGAATAACTGATAAACAGTTTAAGTCCGTATGGATAACTAAGTTCGCCACATTACGGTGAACGAAGAGATCCCCAGGGGCCGCGTTGATCAGTTTTTCGGCAGGCACTCGACTGTCTGAACAGCCGATCCATAGAAATCTTGGTTTTTGAGCTTTTGATAATTCTTTAAAGAATTCAGGATCTTTTTCTTTTACAGACGCTGACCATGCTTCGTTATTAGCAAACAGCTCTTCAATTTTTCTCATCATGACTTATAGCCTAGTTGTGTGACTTTGCGATAAAATCTTATACAGCATTTATTGTGT
>NZ_JAERJY010000068.1:0-17900 GCF_018257375.1 Providencia sp. JGM181
GCACAAAGCTATGAAAAATATGGCTATGTCACTTATTTTTATCATAAATCACTTTTATTTGTTTTAAATTCATAGTGAAAGGCAAACAAAGTGTTGAAAATGGCTTTCAATTTTCATTAACAGTGTTTATTATGCAGCCCTTATTGTTTTATTAAAAATGGCGCTACTGGTTTTGGGCTTTGCTGGGGTTCTCCTGGGGGCTTAACAGTCTTTAACGGTGGCGGTTCTATCTGCATTATTCCTAGGGATAGAGTGTATTATAAATGACTGAGACAACTTCTCTCACACCACTCGTCGAATTAAAATCTTTAAATAAAGGTTTTGATGGCAAACAAATTATTTCTGAGCTTGACCTCACGATCCGAAATGGGGAGTTTCTCACCATTCTGGGGCCTTCTGGTTGCGGTAAAACGACGGTTTTACGTCTGATTGCTGGATTAGAAGATGTGGATGACGGTCAAATTATTCTTGATGGTCAGGACATTACAGATATTCCTGCGGAACAACGTTTCGTGAATACTGTTTTCCAAAGCTATGCATTATTCCCACACATGACCGTATTTGAAAATGTGGCATTTGGTTTGCGCATGCAAAAAACACCCAAAGCGGACATTCAAAAACGGGTGGAGCAAGCCTTGCATATGGTGCAATTGGCGGATTTTGCAGAGCGTATGCCGAACCAACTTTCGGGTGGTCAACAGCAACGCGTGGCAATTGCGCGTGCGGTTGTCAATCGTCCCAAGGTTCTGCTATTGGATGAGTCTTTATCTGCGCTGGATTATAAGCTGCGTAAACAGATGCAAAATGAGCTGAAAGCCTTACAGCGCAAGCTGGGGATTACGTTTATTTTTGTGACTCATGACCAAGAAGAAGCACTGGCCATGTCCGACCGTATCATTGTGATGCGTGAAGGAAAAATTGAGCAAGATGGTACGCCGCGTGAAATTTACGAAGAGCCGAAAAACCTGTTTGTTGCTCAATTTATCGGTGAAATCAATATTTTTGATGCAAAAGTATTGCATCGTATTGATGAACAAAGAATTCGTGCCAACGTTGAAGGGCATGAATGTGATATTTTCACCGATTTACCGGTCACAGAAGGTCAGCATTTAAACGTCTTATTGCGCCCTGAAGATTTACGCGTTGAAGAAGTCAATGACGCTGACAATCACCCTGGGCTGATCGGTTACGTGCGTGAACGTAACTATAAAGGTATGACGTTAGACTCAGTGGTTGAGATGGAAGATGGTAAAATTATTATGGTCAGCGAGTTCTTTAACGAAGATGACCCTGATGTCGACCACTCCCTTAACCAAAAAGTTGCCGTGACTTGGGTTGAAAGCTGGGAGGTAGTTCTGGATGATCATTCGTAAGCATAAAATCTTGCAGAATGTGATTATCACGGGCGTTGTCGCTTGGCTGTTACTCTTCGTCTTTCTGCCAAACTTAATGATCATTGGCACCAGTTTTTTCACGCGCAGTGATACGAATCTGGTGGATCTGGTGTTTACTTGGGACAACTACATCCGTCTGTCAGACCCGATGTATGCCCAAGTGATGCTGCATTCGTTGAATATGGCGTTAATCGCCACTTTCTTCTGCCTTGTGATCGGCTACCCCTTTGCGTTTATTTTGGCGAAGCTGCCTAAGCGCGTCCAACCGCTGATGCTATTTCTGCTAATTGTGCCATTTTGGACCAACTCATTGATCCGTATTTATGGCTTAAAAGTGTTTTTAAGTACCAAGGGGTATTTGAATGACTTTTTGCTGTGGATTGGCATTATCGATAAGCCGCTGAAATTGATGTATACCCCAGAAGCGGTGGTATTGGGCTTAATCTATATCTTATTGCCATTTATGGTGATGCCGCTCTATTCCAGTATTGAAAAGCTGGATAAATCCTACTTAGAAGCGGCGCGGGACTTGGGCGCCAATAAATGCCAAACTTTTGTGAAGATTATTATTCCATTGACCATGCCGGGAATTATTGCGGGCTGCTTATTAGTGTTGCTGCCAGCAATGGGGCTGTTCTACGTGGCGGATTTAATGGGCGGGGCGAAAAACCTGCTGATTGGTAACGTCATTAAGAGTCAGTTCTTGAATATTCGCGATTGGCCGTTTGGGGCGGCAACCAGTATTTTCCTCACGGTGATGATGGGGCTGCTGCTGTATGTGTACTACCGAGCTGCTAAGCTTTTGAATAAAAAGGCGTATGAAGAATGATAGGACGTATTTTGCGTGGTGGCTTTATGACCACCATCTACGCGTATCTTTATATTCCAATCATTATCTTGATTGTGAACTCATTCAATGAATCGCGTTTTGGTATTCAGTGGCAAGGTTTTTCGACCAAATGGTATGAGTTACTGAGCAATAATGACAGCTTGCTTGAAGCGGCAGGGCATTCATTAACCATGGCGGTGCTTTCGGCGACGTTTGCGACAATTATCGGCACATTAACCGCCGTTGCTCTCTTTCGTTATCGTTTTAGAGGCAAGCCATTTGTCGGTGGAATGCTGTTTGTGGTGATGATGTCTCCCGATATTGTGATGGCGATTTCATTGCTCGTCCTGTTTATGATTCTTGGCGTCTCATTAGGTTTCTGGTCGCTGTTATTTTCACATATCACCTTCTGCCTGCCTTTTGTGGTGGTGACGGTATACGCGAGATTGAAAGATTTTGATGTGAAAATGTTGGAAGCGGCGCGGGATCTCGGGGCGGGGGAATTTACCATTTTACGGAAAATCATTCTGCCATTAGCACTGCCTGCGATTGTCGCAGGGTGGCTGCTGAGCTTTACCTTATCAATGGATGATGTGGTGGTTTCTTCCTTTGTGACGGGACCAAGCTATGAAATCTTACCATTGAAAATCTACTCAATGGTAAAAGTAGGGGTCTCCCCAGAAGTGAATGCATTGGCAACGGTCTTGTTGCTGATGTCGCTGGTTTTGGTCTGTTTAAGCCAGTGGGTTATGCGCGATAAACACGGTAAAAACGCCGTCGCGAAGTCATCAAAACGTTAAGTTGTACTTGGTGGGTGTCATTTGGGCACCCAATCTTTCCATGCCATCAGGCGAGAGGGTAGGCTTTAACTGAGCCTATGAAGATAGATAAAAAGCACTTTGTTGAGGGAAAATCAGTGATGAAAAAATGGTCCTATCTGCTAGCCGCAGGTTTAATGGCTGCAAGCATTGGCACGGCAACTGCCGCTGACGATAACAAAAACGTACTGTATTTCTATAACTGGACAGAATATGTTCCCCCCGGTTTATTAGAGCAATTTACTAAAGAGACTGGGATCAAGGTGATTTACTCCACCTATGAATCCAATGAAAGCATGTACACTAAATTGAAAACCTATAAAGAAGGGGCTTACGATTTAGTGGTGCCATCGACTTATTTTATCGGCAAAATGAGCAAAGAAGGCATGCTGCAAAAGATTGATAAGACAAAACTGCCTAACTTTAAAAACCTCGATCCAAACCTTATCCATAAAGAATTCGACCCAAATAACGATTATTCAGTGCCTTATATTTGGGGCGCAACAGGGATCGGAATTAATGGTGATGCGGTTGATCCTAAGTCCGTCACTTCATGGGCAGACTTTTGGAAGCCGGAATACAAAAACAGCTTACTGATGATGGATGATGCCCGTGAAGTGTTCCAAGTGGCGCTGACAAAACTCGGCTATTCCGGTAACACCACTGATCCAAAGCAGATTGAAGAAGCTTATAACGAATTGCAAAAACTGCGCCCAAATATTCTAGCCTTTAACTCAGACAACCCTGCAACCCCGTATATTGAAGGTGAAGTGGATGTCGGTATGCTGTGGAACGGCTCGGCATTTGTGGCAAGACAAGCAGGATTACCGATTGAAGTTGTATGGCCAAAAGAGGGCGGCATTTTCTGGATGGACAGCTTAGCTATCCCTGCTAATGCGAAGAATGCAGAAGGGGCGCACAAGCTTATCGATTTCTTATTACGTCCTGAAATTGCGGCGCAAGTGGCAGAGTCTATCGGTTATCCGACACCAAACTTAGAAGCGAAAAAATTACTGCCTACGGAAATCGCCAATGACCCATCTCTGTACCCATCGGAAGAGGTATTGAAAAAAGGGGAATGGCAAAGCGATGTGGGGAATACTAATATTCTGTATGAAGAGTATTTCCAAAAGCTGAAAGCAGGGCGTTAATATCGATTCTGTTTGGAAATGGTCAGAGGCATCACCTTGGTGATGCCTTTTTGATATATAAAATCAGTGATTAACGCGCACTATTATGGATAACAAATTTGGCAAAGTTATCTGCCCAAGGCTGCAAGAAATCCTTACTTTTTGGGGAAATAGTATCTTGCTCATCCACCATGCCGTCATACCATTTTAAATAACACTCAGGTTGATTCATCGTCGGCATATTAAGAAATGCAAGGCTATTGCGTAAATGTTGTTGGGCAATTGCGGTGCTAATATTACCAATCGAAACCCCTAATACTCCCGCAGGAATACCATCCCATGAGTTATCACCCCAAGGACGTGAACCTTGGTCAATCGCATTCTTTAATACACCTGGCATTGAGCGGTTATATTCCGGTGTTGCGAAGATAATACCGTCTGAGGCTTTGATTTGGCTCTTAAAATTAGCGACTACCGCGGGTACATTTTGATCGGCTTCTTGGTTATAGAGAGGTAAATCGGCAATGTTGATAAATTTAAAGGTGAAATTAGATGGGAATAATTTAGTGATGGCTTTAGCGACTTTTAGATTATAAGAGTCAGCACGTAAACTACCAACAACCACACCGATATTATACTGATTGGACATAATCAAAACCTCTTCTTATGTTGTGAAAATACAACGAATTCGTATATTTTCTTTGGAATAGGAATTTCTTTAATAATTTAGCATAATAAAATTCATTAAAAATAAATTAAGTTAAATTTAATTTTATCCAATTGTAAATTGCAGGAAATTCATTGCGTTATTTGTTTATATTTTCAAATTAACTTTGTGATTTAGGGTGGCTAAAAAAGAATACTGTGACCTCAATTACACTATTCGTATTTAATTCCTCTCAATATTATCTTCATTGATACGAGTCAAAATAGAACATACCGACTGGTCGGTATTATTCATCCCCATGAACACACTCGCGCATCCAAGAAAAAAAGATCCAATCAAACGACAAGAAGAGTTGCTAAAGGCAGCTAGGATAATCGCTGGTCGAGAAGGTATTTCGGCACTTTCGCTGAATGCTGTCGCCAGAGAAGCGGGCGTGAGCAAAGGGGGATTAATGCACCATTTCCCCAGCAAACAAGAACTTATTCATGCATTGTTTATTCAGCTATTAGACATTATGGACGTGCGTATTGCCGCCATTATGGCGAATGATTCCGATCCTTATGGGCGATTTTCTCGCGCCTATTTGCACTACGTTGGCGAGCTTAAAGACTCCGATGAAAGTTTTCAGCTCGCACTTTTATCATTGGCTATGCCCACAGAGCCCGTGTTGCGTAAATGCTGGCGTGATTGGATGTTAGGGCATCTAGCCCAAGGTGATGCATTTGATAATGGCTATTTGGGGGCTTTAGTGCGCTATGCCGCCGATGGACTGTGGTTATCTGCGTTAACGGAAGGTCCTACATTATCGAGCCAAGAGCGTAATGCCATCATTCAGCGATTAACACAAATTTCGTTTGAAGAAATGGGTTAGTTTTCCAAGGGAAAATACGTCTAAACATACAATGAGGCGATAATGAAATATAAAATCAATGCCTTCATTATTTATGATGCTGTTGATGGCACTTTATCTTTAAAAAAAGATGAGGTGGATACTCAGTTGTCTATTACGGCTAATGCACTCTTATTCTATTTGATTCAAAAAAAAGGCGTAGTTTCCCGTGATGAAGTACTTAAGGCGGTTTGGGATGATAATGGTCTGGTTTCATCAAATAGTAATTTAAATCAATATCTCAGCCTGCTAAGGAAAACATTTCGACAATACGGTATTGAAAATATTATTGTCACTGTTGCACGTGGGCGTTTAGAGTTTAATTCTGAGATTTTATTGGAATTACTCGATGAAGAGACGCTCAATACCACTCGCTTATTAAACAGTTTAAGTGAAATACAAAAAGCCGAAGTGGTTCTGGCACCTTCTTTAGAGACTAAACCTACCGAATCTCCTTCTGAAAAATTACCGCATTCATTACCAAAACAGAAACGTGAAGTTTGCTGGTATCTAGCCAGTGCGGCTTTTTTATGTTGCTCCATTTTATTGGCAACGATGAGCTATTTCTCATCTCAGCCCTCCGCACCAATGATTTTGCCAACGTTAGAACATACCAGCTGCGATGTGTTATCTAATGAAAAAATGATTAACGCTTTCGTTGCTGATAACTACGTGCAAAACTTTGATAAAGTTAGAAAAAATTTAAATTTGGCGTGTAATGATAAAGAGCGTTTTGTCTTCTTTTATGGGGATAAATTACAAAAAAATGGTTTAGGGCGTGTCTTTCTCGCCCATTGCGCTGCCAATGAATCCAACCCATTTAGTTATTGTGATAATTATTTTTATTATTCTTGGAAGCCACAATGAAAATATCGGGAAAGCTATTATGTCTCGTGAGTGCGCTGATCTTCGCGTGTGTTGTGATTTATACACAGTCAGTTGTATTGGCCAATAAAAATTCCGGTCAAATGGCGTGTTCAACCAAGGGGATTATGCGTTTTGAGAATATGAAAGATGAAAACGTTAACGGTAATATTCACTTTAATTTTGGGGCGAACGGCGAGGGCTCTATTGTTGTCGAGGGATATACGACCTCCAGCGCTGGATGGCTTTATTTACAACGATATGTCAAATTCAAATACACCAGCAAACGTATTTCGCCAACGGAACAGCACTATAATATTAGCCACTGGGAAGCCAGTGCTTCCTCGATTGATGAATCCCCTAATGTGATTTTTGATTATTTTATGCGGGAAATGTCAGATAGCCATGACGGCTTATTTATCAATGCCCAAAAACTCAATGATAAAGCGCTACTCTTGAGTTCCATTAATTCCCCTTTGTTTATCTGTACGCCTAAATAAGCGGGTGGACTTGATTGATAGTCCATACCGCGTGGGAGCTTACCCACTCATTCATTCCTATTGGTTTACTGGGCAACGTTAACTAACACGTTGATATGATTTTACTGCCTGGCAATCAGTGCTATCACGCGGTGTGCCTCGTAAAACACAGTATTCCCCTTTCTTCTTATATTCTGATCCTCCCATTTCTCATTAGCTTATGGCTCGGGCGTGAGGCAAACCACACTTATTATTGACCAAATTACCTTCTCGCATCAGCTCAATCACATCTTGTTAACCATTCCTCCAATAAACCGGTTATCCGCATTTATGGTTTTTTCTTCCACCAGATAGATACGTGAATTTTCCAGTTTATTAGCATAGAGGTGTGAATTTGCTGTCTGTTGATTATAAATTCTGGATTTTTATTCTAATTATCTTCACTTCATGGATTTATATTTTGTTTTATTTTTTGGGGATTATAGTGATTTTGAAGCCAAAAGCTGCGTTCAATTAATCACCACGCAGACTCAATTGGCATAAATGTTTACTCACAGTTAAGAGGCATCAACGTTCTGGAACATGGCTCTTAGGTGCTGCGGGTAGAGAAAAACGTAACGGCTTCCTTGGAGGAAACAACAATGGGTGATGCATTAGGACTTATTGAAACAAAAGGTTTGGTGGCTTGTATTGAAGCAGCTGATGCAATGTGCAAAGCCGCTAACGTCGAGCTAATCGGCTATGAAAACGTGGGTTCTGGTCTCGTGACTGCCATGGTGAAAGGTGATGTTGGCGCAGTAAAAGCGGCAGTAGATTCCGGTGTTGAATCTGCACAGCGTGTTGGTGAAGTGGTGACATCGTTAGTCATCGCCCGTCCACATAACGATATCAACAAAATCGTGATTAAACATAAAGCATAGCGTTTGCGGGGGAAATATGGGTGATGCATTAGGTCTTATTGAAACACAAGGACTCGTTGCTTGTATCGAAGCAGCTGATGCGATGTGTAAAGCCGCTAACGTGGTGCTGATTGGCTATGAAAATGTGGGTTCTGGGTTAGTCACCGCCATGGTGAAAGGGGATGTTGGCGCAGTTAAAGCGGCAGTTGATTCTGGCGTTGAATCTGCATCTCGCATTGGCACCGTCGTGACTTCTCTGGTTATCGCTCGTCCACATAGCGACATCCAGAAAATTGTCTCTCAGTATAAAGTCGCAGAATAAATAGGAAATTTACTTATGAAAGAAGCTCTTGGCTTAATTGAAACCAAAGGTTTAGTGGCGTGTATCGAAGCTGCTGATGCAATGTGTAAAGCCGCTAACGTCGAGCTAATCGGCTATGAAAATGTCGGCTCTGGGCTCGTCACCGCCATGGTAAAAGGCGATGTGGGTGCCGTTAATGCTGCGGTTGAATCCGGTGTCGAAGCTGCGAAGCGTGTTGGCACCGTGGTGACTTCTCGTGTGATAGCAAGACCACACAATGATATCGGCAAAATTGCGCAGCAGCACAAAGCTTAATCATTAGAAGTATTAGATAAAACAACAAATTAGTAAGTTTAATCTTTTGACTCCGGTACGGGGGAAGACATGGTTGCATTAGATAAAGATCTGCAATCCAGACAACTGGCTAGAGAGCTGGTTAGAAATGCGAAACAAGCGCAAAAAATCTTTGCGACTTTTTCGCAGGAGAAAATCGACAGTATTGTTAAACACATTGCGACAGAATCTGCTCGTCATGCAGAAGAGTTAGCAAAAATGGCGAATGAAGAGACGGGTTTTGGGAAGTGGCAAGACAAGGTCCTGAAAAATACGTTCGCTTCAGTTCGTGTGTATGAACATATTAAAGATCTGAAAACAGTTGGCATCATTAATGATGACAAAATCAATAAAGTTATGGATGTGGGAGTTCCGTTAGGGGTGATCACGGCGCTGGTGCCTTCGACTAACCCAACTTCAACCATTATCTATAAAACATTGATTGCCTTGAAAGCCGGTAACGCAATCGTCTTCTCCCCCCATCCAAACGCGAAAGCATGTAGTTTTAGAACGCTTGATATCGTAAAAAAAGCGGCTCTTGAAGCGGGTGCGCCAGCAGGTATCGTCGATGGCGTGACGATGCTGACACTGGAAGCGACAAAAGAATTAATGCACAGCAAAGATGTTTCTCTCATTCTGGCAACGGGTGGAGAAGGTATGGTACGCGCCGCTTATGCATCTGGCACACCAACAATCAGTGGTGGTCCTGGTAACGGTCCTGCTTTCATTGAACGTAGCGCGGATATCAAAAAAGCAGTCAGTGACATTATTACCAGCAAAACGTTTGATAACGGTGTGATTTGCGCATCTGAGCAATCCATCATTGTTGAACGCTGCATTTACAACGACGTTCACCGCGAATTATTAGCTCAAGGCGCTTACTTCATGAATGAAGATGAAGCGAAACGCATGGCTTCGATGCTACTGAGAGCGAATGGCACGATTAACCCTGAAGTCGTAGGAAAAGACGCGATTACGTTGAGCCAACGTGCGGGCTTTAGTGTTCCTGCTAATACGCGAGTGTTAATTGCGCTACAAGACACCGTCTCACCGAAAAACCCGTATTCACGGGAAAAACTGTGCCCAATCTTAGGCATGTATGTTGAAGAGGATTGGCGCTCTGCGTGCCACCGCGTTGTTGATTTGCTGACTAACGAAGGCTTAGGACACACGCTGGTGATCCACACGCAAAATGAAGATGTTATTCGTCAGTTTTCTCTCGAAAAACCAGTTAACCGTATTTTGATTAATACGCCAGCCGCACTGGGTGGAATTGGCGCAACCACCAATATTACGCCAGCGCTGACATTAGGATGTGGAGCGATTGGAGGTGGTTCTAGTTCTGACAACGTCGGTCCGATGAACTTGCTCAATATCCGTAAAGTCGGTTATGGCGTGCGTTCCATTGATGATTTGAGACAACCCGCACCAGTGAGTGCTCCGGCTTACTCAACATCGCCAATTGCACCGACTGGGCATGGAAATCAAACGTCTGTCAGTATTCTCGATGATGACCGTTTTCGTCAGGCTCAACCAGTAAAAGCTCAGAGTAATAGCACTGCGGATAACCGATTTGCTAATGCAGTGAGTCATGCTGATGTTGTTGAAGCGGTTGCCACTCATGGGGATATCACGGAAGAGAATGTCGAGCAGATTATTAAGGCCGTTCTCGGACGCCTAAATAAGTAATTCATTGAGATAAGGCGGGTAAATCATGATTTTGGCAAAGGTAATTGGACATGTTGTCGCAACGCAGAAATGCCAAGAGCTTAGTGGCAGTAATTTACTGATGATCACGGCGCTTGGGGATGATCTCAAACCGTTGAAGGACAAAACGTATGTTGCGGTGGACAGTGTAGGCGCAGGTATTAATGACCTTGTTCTAGCGGAAGAGTACTTCGCATTGAATAAAGACAAATACAAAGCGATGTCCGTGGTTGCCATTGTTGAAAAAGTGTATCGAGACGGTAGGGAGTAAATAACGCATGAACCAGTTTTTGATTAAACCAAGGGTGCAATTCGGTGCGAATGCTTTGGATTATTTATCTCAGGTTAACGCCCAGCACGCGTTTATCGTAACCGATAAAGCGATGGTGAAATTTGGGTTAGCCGACGAGGTGATTCATCGATTATCTCAACAGGGAATTTCATTTTCTCTGTATGACGATGTCGTGCCTGACCCGGAAATCTCGTCCATCGTAAAAGGCATGAAAATCATGGATAGCCAATATCCAGATTTAGTGATTGCACTGGGCGGTGGTTCGGTGATTGATGCGGCAAAAGCGGTTATTTACTCCCTATGGCATACCCGCCAAGACAGCCATAGAGCCAAACCTCATTTTGTGGCTATTCCGACAACCAGCGGAACAGGCTCTGAAGTCACGTCTTTTTCAGTGATCAAGTCTCACTCTGAGAAGTTGGTGTTGGTTGATGAATTTATGTTGCCCGATGTGGCGATTTTAGACCCTGTTTTAGTGAAGTCAGTCCCTGCCGCTATCACGGCAGATACGGGAATGGATGTGCTATGCCATGCCCTAGAAGCTTATGTTTCACGCAGTGCCTCTGACTTTTCAGATGCGCTTGCCGAGAAAGCTGTTCAGTTGGTGTTTGCTCACTTAATAGATTGCTATCGCGACGGCAGTAACTTAGTGGCTCGTGAAAAAATGCATAACGCATCGTGTATTGCAGGAATGGCATTTACCAACGCATCCCTTGGGATCACCCATAGCTTAGCGCACGCACTTGGCGGCGTGTTCCACATTCCACATGGTCGCGCGAATGCGCTATTGATGGCTCAAGTGGTGGCGTTTAACGCGGGCCTGGAAGGGTGCTGTGAAACCAACGCGGCGAAGCGTTATGCCGATTTAGCCAGAAAACTTAATTTACCCGCTTCAAATATACGTGAAGGCGTTGAGAGCTTAATTATGGCAATCAACGTATTGAAAGATGAAATGAATATGCCGAAAGGCATTCACGCTACAGGCGTCAATGAAACTGATTTTAATGCCCGTTTAGGGGAAATGGTTGGACAGGCGTTACGCGATAGTTGCACTCCGACTAATCCACGGGACGTAAATGAAAAGCAGCTAGAAGCACTGTACAGACAGTCTTTTTAATAGTTAACGCTTTTTATGTGATGAATAACGAACTAGAAAGAACATCAGGAGAGGCTAACATGGCCAAATATGCTTTGACCCCACGTGTAAAAACACTGGCTGAACGTTTAAGTGCTCGCAATTGCTCAATCATTACCGAACGTGCCAACATTCTTGAAACTGTCAGAAATCAATTAACAGGGGCACCTCAAGCGATTAAACCCGCTCAGCGTTTTTATGAGTTTATTCGCAATTTCCCTGCTTTTATTGCACAAGATGAATTGATTATTGGTAGCCAATCTTCAACACCCCGTGGTGCAATTTTCCATACGGAAGATGAAGTACACAGCCAGAGTATTTATGAGTTTTTAGCGGGTGATAGCGCAATCGCCGCACCGGATTATTTAGTCGTTCTGAATGTCGGGTTTGCTGAAATTAAAAATCAGCTAGAAAATCGCGTCAGAAATATTGGCAGCGCCGTTAGCCGTAATAGTATCGATGAAGCAAATAACTGCCGTGCGGCAATTTATGCCTGTGATGCTGCCATCCATTTTGCAAACGCTTTAGCAGTAAGAGCAGAGAATCTTGCGGCCACAGAAGCTAACCCATATCGTCGTGCCGAATTACAAGAAAGCGCGGAAGTATTACGCCAAGTACCTGCAAAACCAGCACAAACCTTTAAAGAAGCTTGCCAAGCGTTCTACCTATTACAACTGATTTTGCATTTAGAAAATGGCAGCTATGCCGTGAACCCAATGGGTTTCGACAAAGCCGTTTATCCATTCTATCAGCGCGACATTGAGCAAGGTCGATTAACTCAACAACAGGCTTACGAGATTGTTGAAAGCTTATGGCTAAAACTGGCTGAGTTGTCAGAAGTGCGTGCAACGCGCGCCATTGATGGTTATCCAATGTTTGATGCACTTAAAGGCGGTGTCTACCTTAATGATCCGCAAGTCTGTATCAACGAACTTTCCGCGATGATGCTTTCTGCTCATGAAAATATCAGCGCAATTAATGCTGGGTTAAAAGTCCGTTTATATTGTGGTCAAGCAAGCTCGCAGCCTCAATATTCTGCGGCTTCAGCCAGTTATGTGGCACCATCGGCTCAGCAAGATAATGAATTCAAAGTGATGGAAGGGCTAACGCCTCGCTTACAGCGTTTGCGTAACCGTTATCTAGAAGCGCGTCCAAGCGTGTCTATCTATCGCGCATTAGCCTTTACCGAAGTGGTGAAGAATAATCCAGGTTTACCGCCGATTTTATTACGTGCAAAAGCGTTCCGTCGTGCGTGTGAAACTGCGCCTATCTTGATTCAGCCTGAAGAGCTGATTGTCGGTCATCCATGTGGTAAAGCGCGAGCAGGTGCATTTTCACCTGATATTGCATGGCGCTGGGTGGTGGACGAGCTCGATACAATGAGCACCCGCCCACAAGATCCATTTGTGATCTCCGAAGAAGATAAAAAAGTGATTCGTGAAGAAATCGCGCCATTCTGGGAAGGTCGTTCTCTGGATGAAATTTGTGAAGCGCAATATCGTGAAGCCGGGGTTTGGGAATTCAGCGGCGAAACCTTTGTGAGTGACTTGTCTTATCACCAAATCAATGGCGGAGGCGATACTTGCCCAGGTTATGACGTATTGCTTTTCACTAAAGGCATGAATGGCATTAAAGCGGATGCTCAGGCAAAACTGGCTGAGTTAAGCATGCAAAATCCAGATGACATCGACCGCATCTATTTCTATAAAGCCTCAATTGAAACCTGTGAAGGTGTGGTGGCTTATGCTCATCGTATTGCTGAACATGCTCGTGAACTGGCTTCTAAAGAGACAGATCAGAAACGTCGTGAAGAGTTACTGACAATTGCTCAAGTGAACGAAAATGTACCGGCGAACCCTCCAAAAACATTGCAAGAAGCGCTGCAAAGTATTTGGACTGTGGAATCCTTGTTTGAAATTGAAGAAAACCAAACAGGATTGTCATTAGGTCGTTTAGATCAATACTGTTTCCCAATGTATGAAAGCGATATTCAATCGGGCCGTTTAACCCAAGACCAAGCACTGGAAATGATGCAGGCGTTTATCATCAAATGTGCGGAATTAATGTGGATGTCCAGTGAGCTGGGTGCTAAATATTTCGCTGGATATCAGCCATTTATCAACTTAACTGTGGGTGGTCAAAAACGCTCGGGTGGTGATGCGTGTAACGATTTAACGTACTTAATTATGGATGCAGTCCGTTTCGTTAAAGTTTACCAGCCATCATTAGCATGCCGTATTCATAACCAATCTCCACAAAAATATATGGAAAAAATCGTGGATGTAGTGAAAGCCGGTATGGGCTTCCCTGCCTGTCACTTTGACGATTCCCATATCAAAATGATGCTGCGTAAAGGCTTTGATTTTGAAGATGCTCGCGACTATTGCTTAATGGGCTGCGTGGAACCACAAAAATCAGGTCGAATTTATCAGTGGACATCAACGGGTTACACCCAGTGGCCAATCGCTATTGAATTTGTTCTGAACCGTGGTCGTATGGTGCTGTTTGATAGCCACCAAGGTTTAGATACCGGGGATCTACGTAACCTGAAAACCTTCGAAGATTTCGATAATGCTGTGAAAGCGCAAATTGCCCATATTGTTCGCCTGTCGGCGATTGGTACGGTCATCAGTCAGCGTGTTCACCGTGATGTCGCGCCAAAACCATTGATGTCTTTGCTGGTGGAAGGTTGTATGGAGAAAGGGAAAGATGTTGCGGCGGGTGGTGCAATGATTAACCACGGTCCAGGGCTGATTTTCTCTGGTCTAGCAACTTACGTTGACTCAATGGCGGCTATTCGCAAAGTGGTTTATGAAGAGGGTCGCTATACCTTAGAGCAAGTGCGTGATGGCCTGCTTGCCAACTTTGAAGGTTATGAAGAGTTACGTCGTGATTGCCTGAATGCACCGAAGTTCGGTAATGATGACAACTATGTCGACCAATATGCATTGGATATTACTGAATGGACTGAACGCGAGTGCCGTAAGTACGACATGCTGTATTCCACATTGAGTCACGGCACATTATCCATTTCTAACAACACACCGATTGGCGAGCTAACCGCAGCGACTGCGAATGGTCGTTTAGCGTGGATGCCGTTGTCAGATGGGATCAGCCCAACTCAAGGGGCAGATAAACAAGGCCCAACGGCAATTATTAAATCCATCAGTAAGATGAACGTGGAAACGATGAACATCGGTATGGTGCATAACTTTAAGTTCTTAAAAGGCTTATTGGATACACCAGAAGGTCGCAATGGGTTAATCACGTTGTTAAGAACGGCATCTATTTTGGGTAACGGTCAAATGCAGTTCAGCTACGTTGATAACGAAATGCTGAAAAAAGCACAGCAAGAACCTGAGAAATATCGTGACTTAATCGTTCGTGTTGCTGGCTACAGTGCTTACTTCGTTGAGTTATGTAAAGAGGTTCAGGACGAAATCATCAGCCGTACCGTGATTGAGAAATTCTAAACCAAATCTGGGTGGGGATAGGCTGCTATTCCCACCGTACATAATAAAAACAATAAGTTTGAAACTGTTTTGGAGATGCAATGATGAACACAGCGGCAGAAATCAGAGGGCGGATATTTAATATCCAGAAATACTCAATTTATGACGGTGATGGCATTCGAACCCTGATCTTTCTTAAAGGATGCAATATTCGTTGCCCTTGGTGCGCTAACCCTGAAGGGCTAAGTAGCCAGTTCCAAGTGATGTTTTCCCACGATAAATGCGTTGGGTGTGGGAAATGTGTGGATGTTTGCCCTGCGGGGATCCATTACATGACCACCAATGAACAAGGGGAAGCAGTCCACCGCGTGAATCGTAGTATTGACTGCATCGGTTGCCGCAAATGTGAGGAAGTGTGCATTTCTGATGCGCTAGACATTATGGGAAAAGATGTCACGGTCTCTGAAATGATGGAGATCATCATGCAGGACTACGATTTTTATATTTCCTCTGGTGGTGGTGTCACGATTGGTGGCGGTGAAATGAGTTTACAGACAGATTTTGCCGTTGAGCTTTTGCGTGAATGCAAAAAAATGATGATCAATACGGCGATTGAAACACAAGGTACAACGTCATTAGCGAATTATGAAAAGTTAGCCGAAGTTGTCGACCTATTCCTGTTTGATGTTAAACATATCGATACCGTTGAGCACAAAAACCTGTTTGGTATTGGTAATGAAAATGTGCGTCGTAACCTCGAAAGATTAATGGAACTAGGGGCAAATGTGGTGATGCGCATACCTTTAGTTCGCGGATATAACGATTCTTTTGATGCAATAACAGGTGCAATTGAATACGCCATGGAATTGTCGAAACGCGGCAATTTAAGTCGAATTGATATTCTGCCTTATCACCAGCTTGGTCGCGGAAAATACGACAAGCTCGACATGATTTATCCCATCAAGAAAGACCCAACCTACAGCGTGGAAGAGTTAGATCAATTAGAGGCTTTCTTTAAAAAATTCGATTTCGATATTCGACTGGTTCGTCACTAAGTAGGAGAGAAAAATGAAAAGTTTAGGCGTCATTGAGACTTACGGGCTGACATCAGCAATACAAGCTGCGGATGCTGCATGCAAAGCGGCGAGTGTCGAGATTATTGGCTACCGTAAAATCGGTTCTGGTTTAGTTTCTGTCTGTTTTCAGGGGGAAATTAGTGCAGTAAGAACCTCCGTTGATCATGGTGCATCGGTTATCAGTCATCAAGACCTATTAAAAGGCACATTAGTCATTGCTCGCCCAGAAGAGCGAGTGATCACCCAGCTGTTATCCGCTAAGAATAAAGCGAGCGAAGAAGAGAACAGTGTTGAAAAACCGGTCGTTGAGGCGCCTGTGACGATGACTGTCGAGACTGCCGCTGTGGAGCCAAAAGCTGACGTGCGTAAAGGGAAAAAATCATGATAAACCAGCAGCTGATGGGAAAAATTCTGTCTCGCTTAGCTATGTCAAACCCAGCCTCAATGATTGATAGTCCCATTGCTATCCCTGTGGGTGTTTCAAACCGTCATGTCCATCTTTCGCAAGAAGATGTTACCGCGCTTTTTGGTGAAGGTTATCAACTGACGCCATTTAAAGATTTGAAGCAACCAGGTCAATTTGCGGCAAAAGAGTGTGTGATGGTGGTTGGACCTAAAGGGTCGATCAGTAAAGTGCGAGTGTTAGGACCAACACGACCAACGACTCAGTTGGAAGTCTCGAAAGCAGATTGTTTTGCATTAGGTATTAAAGCGCCAGTACGTGAATCTGGAGATTTAAACCAATCGGGGAGTGCGCTGTTAATCGGTCCTGCCGGGCACGTTAATCTGTGTGAACAAGTCATTTGTGCTCAGCGCCATATTCACATGAATTTAATGGATGCAAGGTCGCTAAATGTCGCCAATGGACAGCGAGTGTGTGTTCGCACTGAAGGGGAACGTAGCCTCGTATTTGATGAGGTGGTTGTTCGAGTGGATGCAAGGTTTTCTCTGGAATTTCATATTGATACAGATGAAGCAAATGCGGCAGGGTTACGCAACAGTGACAGCGTATTTGTTGTCAGCTAAGGACTAAACGAGCGGTGGCAATATGAACGAAAAAATGATTGAGCAGATAGTGTTACAGGTACTGCAACAGCTGAAACGGCGAGTATTGGTGTTATTGTCCCCAAGCCAAGACTATCAACAGGCGGTTTATCAGCGTTTGTTGCAGTTACCTTCAATGTCTTTTTCTTTCTATGCCACCAAGGAGATGCTAACGCAATCGACGATCAATCAATGGAAAGAAATTGGGCAATGTTTTGATATTCATACCTTTAATATGGAAAAGCTCGCAGAGTTTCATGGGGTTTTTCTCCCTTTTATAGGAACTAAGGCACTGAATGAAGTCGTGAATGGGTTGGCAATCAGCGAAGAGAGCGAAATTATCATCCAAACACTTTCTCGAAATATTCCTATTATGGCATTGAAATATCATTGCTGCCCTGACAGTGATTTGAACCAAATATTAGGTTTGAATAAAAATGAACATTATAACCGCCTTATTAAAGAGAATATAAATAAGGCTATCTCATTAGGTATTCAATTCGATACATTTAATAATATTGAAAATAAAATGCTCATTAAAAATGATGAGATATCGAGTGAAAATAAAATAAACCAGAATCGCTATATTAC
>NZ_JAERJY010000069.1:0-17677 GCF_018257375.1 Providencia sp. JGM181
AATGTATGATGCAGGACATCGAAAACCCGGCCATTACATGCAAAAAGTAAGGAAAACCTCAGATTTGTTAGAGAGATCATCTGATGAAATATTCATTTTCATATTTTTTAATATGATAGAATTCCATTAATATTTACAAGGATTAAATTCTGACTTTCACCCTTCAACATTCTTTCAGAGAAATAAATTGCTAACATAATGATATAATGGAAAATACGATTTTAGGGTTAATTTAAAAACCAAAAACTAAAATCATCCGACTAATTTTGATAAAAGATTTATAGTAACTTGTGTACTATTCAAAAAAACAAAAATAGGACCCATCATGACAAATACACAACTACTGTTGTTGGCAACCAACAACATCAAAAATAATACCGAACTCAGCCATTCTCAAGAGTCCTATGTTTATCAATATTACTATGAAAACGTCGCCAATAAATTCTCGACAATTAAAGAATTTATGTATGAATTCATTATATTAACTAAACCCGCCTTAGAAAATGAAGCGGATTTTCACGCATTAAGCTCACGCATTTACGCCGCTATTGAAGAGTACTTAGGGATAGCTCAAGTCCGTTATATTCAGCGCCAAAAATTACTGCAAAAGTAAGTGATTCTAATAAAAACAGACCTCAAATAGAGGCCTGTCCACTATCCCAATAACTTACTGTTCTTGTAACTCAAGTTCTGCAATAACCGGCAAATGGTCACTGACTTTTGACCATTGAAAGTCTTTACTGTCTGTTGGAATTGTCATGGTTTTCACATCCCAAACCTGACCTTTATAGGTAAAGATATGGTCGATATCTATGGCAGGGTTAACGGCAGGCCATGTGCGATAATTCACCCCTTTTTTCTCAACCGGATCCCAAAAATAGCTGATTTCCTGAATAGGTTGCTCTTTTGCGGTTGAGTTAAAATCCCCTGCGAGGATTTTGATAGAGGCAGCAATATTATCAAAACCTGTTTCGGTATCACCAATCGTCGCATCGAGAATATGGCGAACTTGGCCTATGCGGATGGTAGGATCTTTCTGCCAGTCTAAGTGAGTTCCCATGATAATAATGGGTGAGTCAAAACCAGGCTTGGTAATTTGCGATAACAACACCACTCGCTGTTCTGCTCCGCCTGATGGTAAATTCACGACTTGGGATTTCTCAATTTTATATTTTGATAAAATTCCTACACCATATTCACCACCATCAAAATCGAGTGCCTTACCAAACGCAAAATCCATTTTGTTCGCTTTGGCAATTTCCTCTAGTTGGTTCACTTTCTTACTACGTGCAGTTTTATTGTCAATTTCAGTTAAGACAATAACATCCGCATCAATCTTAGCGATCGCTTTGCTCAATTCATCTAAATTAGCGACATCCGCCGCCAACTCATTTTTACCAATATTATAAGTGGCAACTTTGATCGTTGGTTTATTTGCAGAATACACCTTATTCGGCGTTCCGCCATTTTGTACCATTAAAACTTCAGAACCTGTTGTTGCCGCTGTCGCGCCACACGAAATTAAAATTGCGGCAGACACGAGTGTTTTTATTGATTTCATAATGTACTTATCCCCAGAGTAATAACTATCTCAAGTTAAACAAAGCATCTATCTCTGCATAAAATCCGAACATGCACGATAGATATAAGGAGGAAATTAGCACAGAAGAATAAATAAACAGTGACCTCTACAGCATTCTTATTTCGAGATTAAAAATAACTTTTAACCTTTACGTGATTCTGTGACCGGATACACAATGTAGTGCAACAAATGCAGTGGTTTCTAGCCACTTTGCCTTGCCTCAAATTTATAAGGGAAGACAATTTCATCCTGAATATTGGCAAAGCTTTCTTCAGTATTCCCTAACCATTTTAAGAGTTTCTTCGCAGTCTCTCGTGCCATTTTACTGTAATCAATGCGCACAGATGTGAGCGATGGATGAATATGATCGCAATTTCCCGACCCTTCAACGCACACCACGGCCAACATCTTCGGAATTTTGATTAGCCGCCGCTGACATTCAAACATGACTCCTAACGCTATCATTTCATGGCTACAAATCACGGCTTCTAATTCTGGTTGACGGGTCAACATTTCACTAATTGCCTGCCGCCCAAAGTCCATGGTGGCCACGTATGGCGTCGTAATACTTTGCTCAGCGCTCAAGTTATGCTTTAACAGTGTGTTATTCCAACCACTCAGTTGTTGCCCCTGCATTTTGCTGTCCATTTGCGCACCAATATAGCCGATACGCTGGTGACCTTTTTGCAGCAAATAATTCGTAAGAAAACTGACTGCTTCCCCTAAATTATTTTTTATATTGAGTGTAAAGCGATGAGCAGGATCCCCCGTCACATTAATTACGGGGATTGGCAAATTATTCAGAGTTCCCAAAGCACTTTCAGAATTCATTGCACCAAAAATCACTAATGCGGCGGGGCTACTTTGCAACAGCGTGAGTAACACCTCAGACTCTTTTTTATGCTGATAATCGTGACTACCAATCACCACTTGATAATTATTTTTGTTCAAGACTTCTTGTAAAGCTTGCAGAAAAACTGAGCTTGCATTGTCTCGTAATGATGGGATCAATACTGCAATTGTTCGGCTTTGACCTGACGCTAAAATGCCCGCAGCGGAATTGGGAATGTAACCGAGCTCCTCAACAGCTTCATTGATTTTCTCCCTCAATTTATCCGAGACTAACTCCGGTGTCCGCAAAGCACGCGATACCGTCATTGAACCGACCCCCGCATATTTCGCGACATCTTGTAATGTGACTCTGCCTGTATTCTTTCTTTTTCGGGTTTTCTGCATGAAATTACTTTGTTTCGTCTAAACTTATTATTCAACGACGATAACTTACCACAGCTCCGATTTGTTAATTAACAGCCAAATGCACTAAAAATGATTTTATTAACGATATTTAGCCAAAATGATAGCGCTATCACGAAAATGAACAATTCAGCTAGATAGCGCTACCATAGATCACTACTATTCATTCCATTACTAAAACATCTAATAGAATTTCTTTTTTACCAGGAGCCAAGCCAATGCTAACTACGTTACTAACCCCGAATGTGGTTCAGGTGGTTGACAGCGCCAATGACTGGCGTGATGCAATAAAAATTGCCTGTAATCCCTTAATTAATAATAAATTCATCGAACCTCGTTATATTGATGCCATCATTCAATCCCACGAAAAAATCGGCCCTTACTATGTATTAGGCCCGGGCATTGCAATGCCACATGCCCGCCCTGAAGACGGTGTTAACCAGTTATCTCTCGGTTTAACGGTCATTAAACAAGGGGTTGAGTTTGGTTCAGAAGGTAACGATCCAATTAAGTTATTGATTGTTCTTGCAGCAACAGACAGCAACAGCCATATCGGTGCGATTGCAAAACTGGCTGAACTTTTTGATAACCAAGAAGATATTGATAGCATCATGCAATCAGAAAACGTAGATGACATCCTTAAAATCATCGCTAAATATGAATAATTGAGTCATAGGTAAATATTATGAAAATCACTGTTGTTTGTGGAAATGGTTTAGGTACAAGTCTGATGATGGAAATGAGCATCAAGACAATTTTAAAAGATCTGCAAGTTGCGGCTGATGTTGACCACGTTGACTTAGGCTCTGCAAAAGGCACTGTCAGCGATATTTTTGTCGGCACCACCGATATTGCAGAACAGTTAGTTGCTCAACAAGTTGGCGGCGAAATTGTTGCTCTGGAAAATATGATTGATAAAGTCGCGATGAAAGAACGTCTGAGCGTGGCTTTACAGAAACTCGGCGCGATGTAACCGGAGGCTTCATGGAATTCTTTCGTTTTCTGATGCAAGATGTGCTTTCTGAACCGGCGGTGCTCGTCGGTCTGATCGCACTTATCGGTCTGATTGCCCAAAAGAAACCTGTTACTGAATGCATTAAAGGCACCATCAAAACCATCATGGGTTTTGTAATTTTAGGTGCCGGTGCAGGGTTAGTTGTCAGCTCTTTAGGTGATTTTTCCGCGATTTTCCAACACGCATTTGGTATCAATGGTGTCGTGCCGAACAACGAAGCAATCGTGTCTATTGCACAAAAAAGCTTCGGTCGTGAAATGGCAATGATCATGTTCTTTGCGATGTTAATCAATATCTTGATTGCTCGCCTGACCCCATGGAAATTTATCTTCCTGACAGGTCACCATACTTTATTCATGTCCATGATGATTGCGGTTATCTTAGCGACCGCAGGTATGGAAGGAACCATGCTAGTTGCTGTCGGTTCACTGATTGTCGGTTTCTGTATGGTGTTCTTCCCTGCGATTGCACACCCGTACATGAAAAAAGTCACTGGTTCTGATGATGTGGCAATTGGTCACTTCTCCACTATTTCTTATGTGTTAGCAGGCTTTATCGGTAGCAAATTTGGTAATAAAGAACATTCTACTGAAGATATGAATGTGCCAAAAAGCTTATTGTTCCTGCGTGATACACCAGTCGCTATTTCGTTCACTATGTTCATCATCTTTATCATTACTTGTTTATTTGCAGGCAGTGATTTTGTTCGTGAAGTGAGCGGTGGTAAAAACTGGTTCATGTTCTCGTTGATGCAATCCATTACTTTTGCAGCGGGTGTTTACATCATTCTGCAAGGTGTGCGTATGGTTATTGCCGAAATCGTTCCTGCATTTAAAGGGATCTCTGATAAATTAGTGCCAAATGCAAAACCTGCATTAGACTGCCCTGTGGTCTTCCCTTACGCGCCGAATGCGGTGTTAGTTGGCTTCTTAAGCAGCTTTGCAGCGGGTGTATTAGGTATGTTTGTTCTGTATGCACTGAACATGACGGTAATTATTCCGGGAGTTGTACCACACTTCTTCGTAGGTGCGGCGGCTGGGGTATTCGGTAACGCTACGGGTGGACGCCGTGGTGCTATCCTTGGTGCCTTTGCTCAAGGTCTGTTAATTACCTTCTTACCTGTATTCTTGCTTCCAGTCCTCGGCGACATCGGTATTGCAAATACGACCTTTAGTGACGCTGACTTCGGCGCTATCGGAATTTTATTAGGTATTATCGTTCGATAATCCTTCAACCCTCTGAGTTTATACTCAGAGGGTTTTCCATCATTCCTGCACTGCCTAACTTACTTTCCCAGCCAAGCACCATCCTTAAATAAGAAGTCCTGCAATAAAAGTAAATCATCCGGCGTAACATGGATCACCCCTTCTCCTGGGATATCAATTTCTGCAATCATAAATAGCGCCAATGTTGTCAAAGATGGCAGAATAACAATAAGCCAGTTTTTACCTTTTGTTCCTCGAATGTTATAACCTATCAAGACATTCGAGCAGACAGCGAAAAATATCAGTAAAAACCAAGCAGCATTCGGGATTTGGTGTCGCCAGCTCGCCATGGTTTTTTGTTGAGAAACATATAAATCACCAAATGCCGATAAAACCGAAGAGACCACAGGGTTCGGCGATTCTTGAGCCTGTTTCACACCGATTTCCCAGAGTTGCCCCTGTTTAGTCAGGGAGGTCATTCGCCATTGGCTGTTTTCATCACTCACTCCCGATTTAAAAAATTCGATGCGCGCTTCAAGATATTGTTGAATAAGCAATGAGGCTTCTGCTCGTTCATCACCGCTGAGTAATTGTGCTCGTTGATAAGCATTTCCAATCGCAATTGCTTCGTTTTCTTCTGTTTGCTGGCGGTTGTTATAACCATTGATGGAAATCGATAATACAAAGCCAATCAACAGACCCAATAACGACAAAATCGCGCCTAAAATAATTTTTGCCTCATCATCCGCTAGCTCTTCATGAGCACTGCGGCGTTTAAAAATATATTTTCCAATATACGCAGAAATAATTAATAAAATGAAGGTGACAATAAATAAAAGAATAGAATCAATGGGCGTATCGTTAATTAACTCAGAGAGGTTAAACATGCGTGGCACCAAAAAAGTTTATTTGCCGATATATAACATGATCAAATGCGGAATATCTATGTAAATTACCTTTTTGGTGGGTATTTTAGTAATAAGCTTCAGGTCTGTTATCCAATAACGATAACCTAAGTTGAAATGACATCAATAAATGAATAGTTTCAGAATTTAAGCATTAAATTTAGCTTAATGAAAAAAATCGCCATATTCCATTTATGGTGAATATGGCGATTTGCAAAACTGTATTAGAACTAAATCGAATTAGCGCTCTTCATCACGCAAAGTCAGTACTTCATAACCATCTTTAGTGACCAAGATGGTGTGTTCCGACTGCGCAGAAAGCTTTTTATCTCGCGTCACGACCGTCCAACCATCTTTTTTGGTTTTTATTTTCATGCCACCTTGGTTGATCATTGGCTCTATGGTGAATGTCATACCTTCTTTTAGAACCACACCGCGTCCACGGGTTCCATAATGTAATACTTGCGGATCCTCATGCATTTTTCGACCAATTCCATGCCCACAATATTCACGAACGACGCTATAGCCATTTGATTCCGCATGATGTTGGATAGCTGATCCAATATCACCTAACGTAGCACCTGGTTTTACCTGCTTGATCCCTTCCCACATTGCATTATAGGTATCTTTCACTAATTTTCGGGCAAGTGGGGAAGCCTCTGGCATCACATACATTTTACTTGAGTCAGCAATAAAGCCATTTTTCTCAAGGGTAATATCCACGTTGATAATATCTTTTGGCTTTAAGATTTCATCGACTTTTGGCACACCATGACACACGACTTCGTTAATTGATGTATTTAGAACATATTGATAACCATATTGGCCTTTACTGGCTGGACGCGCTTGAAGTTCATTCACAATATAGCTTTCGACTTTGTCGTTAATTTCCATTGTGGATATTCCGGGAACGATAAACTCATCCAACATTTTAAAAACGCTAGCAAGTAATCGACCAGATTCTCGCATTAATTCTATCTCTTCAACATTTTTAATCGTGATATTGTCCATTGAGTTTCCTTTAAACTGCCGTTCACGTATTCAGCTTTTCGTTAAATAACGTGCTAAAAATCTGACTTAACATAAAATTGGTTATGACTATAAATTGGTATGATCATAACGTATCGCTTCATCCCATTAAAGCACTCCACTATTGAAAGGCACAAAACGGCATAAAATAAATACGCGATGATTTGCTAAGCTTCAAGGATTGTCTTAGTTACAGCTAGAATCATTGCTGCTAAATTACTAAGTAGAAAATTTAAATTTCTTACATTATTAATCAGTTATTGAGACTAATTTGAGGGAGCAAATGAAAAAATATTTACTGAGTATTAGTTTAGCCGCCAATGCTGTTTTACTCGTTGCGCTGATCTCTGTCGCTGTGATGCTATTTAATTTAAAAGCGAAGGTGGATAACGCAATTCAACAAGTGAAAGATGGTGAATATATTGAGTTGGCCAAAGATAATATTTTACCTGATTCTTTAAAAAATCTGTCTAAGATTGATGTCACAGATAAACCTTGCGACTATTTTTATCAGAATGTGGATGTGTTTATCGAATATTTGAAAGATAACCCAGACATTGCAGGCGCAGATATTTATGCCAATCAAATTACCGCATTAAAACGTAAAATTGAAAAAGCCCCTTCTGTTTTTCAAGATAAAGCCTGTGAAAAAGGGATTTCTGGGCTTAATTTTATGATTGAAACTATCTCGCCCACTGAATAATGAATATTAGCCACCCTCTTTTCATTGAGGGTGGTTTTGCAAATAATCCTAGCGGTACATTAATTACTTTAGTTAACTTCCATCACTTGAATTTGCTCTAACCATTCATAATCCCCAATGATTGGGCGACCATCTAGCCAACGAGATAACATATCCAACATCAACATCACGCTAACCTGCTGTTTTTCCAGTTCTGAGTGATTGCGAGGTAAATAATTTACGCACTGAGCATAACTGCCTGTTGGGGTGGATAATGCTAAAGATAAAGTTCCATCATAATATTCGCCAATGACTAAACCAATCTCACGCTGATTTAGCGACCGATTATTTTTTGCAGTTTGGACTAAGGCTGCCAAATCTGAATGCGCTGCTGATTTTTCAATATTTCCTTGAGTGACAGGCACTTTTGCTGCATTCAATGTCCAATAGAGTAAGCCGGCACTGAACTGTTCGTGTGTCACAACTGAAAGCTGTTGTTGTTCAAGTGATTCTCGTACTAACGCACCAATACCTTCCGTGCCTTCAAATACTTTATTGTCACCAACACCCGCTTTCACGACTTGCCAAACTTGCTCCATCACATCGCGTTGATTTGCCGGCCCGGTCAATTTTAATTCAATGATTGGCATTGAAGAACGGTAACCCAACACGCACTCTTTTGGTAACTCAAGTGGGTCAAACTGCCTTGCAAGACTACTTTCACTACGACCAAAACTGGTTAGACGTAAACAAATTGGAGGCTCTGGTAACGTAAATTTTTGACGTAAACGAGGAATGATCTGTTCATTGACCATGACTTTAAACTCAGAAGGAACGCCCGGTGTAAAAAAGAACCAACAATCATTAAGATGCATTGCAAAACCACAAGCGGTTCCCACTGGATTATCAATAAGTTCGGCATTGGCGGGTAACATGGCCTGCTTACGATTGGTAGCTGGCATTTCACGCCCTCGAGCAGTGAAATAGCTCTCCATTACCGCAATCCACTCAGGATGCTCAATGAGGGGGACACCCACAGCCGTTGCAGCCGCTAAGGCACTGAGATCATCACTCGTTGGGCCTAACCCACCATTAACAATAATCACATCTGCATGATGGCTACGCTCGATAAATGTTTCCACTAAGCTATCAAGAGAGTCACCGACCGTGGTGCGGCTATGCAGCGGTAATCCTTGCTGGAACAAACAATCTGCTAGCCACGCCGCATTGGTATCAATAATTTGCCCATGCAGCACTTCATCACCAGTACTTAACATTTCTACAATCAACATCCCTGCGCTCCCTTTTTGAGGCTCACCATGAAAAGCCAATTTGGTCATTATTATCCTAGAGCGAAAAAAATAAAACCCCGAGAACCGGTTTACCAGCGCTCGGGGTTTTCAGCGAAATAGATAGCTATTTATTAAACTAATTCTTTCACTTCAAAATTAGCTTCGCCGCTTAAGTCTGCTTCGTAATCAACGCCATCTAAGCCAAATCCGAATAAACGTAAGAATTCAGCTTTGTAACCTTGATAGTCAGTCAGTGCATTGATATTGTCGTCGTTAAGCTGTTTCCAGATTTGACGACAAGTTTCTTGCACATCATCACGCAGTTCCCAGTCATCTAGGCGCAGACGGTTTTTCTCGTCAGTTTCTGGTGTTTCACCGCTGAATAATTTAGTTGCGAACAGACGTTGAATTTGCTCGATACAACCTTCATGAATGCCCTGCTCTTTCATGATTTTGAACACGATTGAGATATAAAGAGGCATTACAGGAATTGCTGAAGATGCTTGAGTGACCACAGATTTCAGTACAGCAACATGTGCGGAACCGCCTTTCTTCGCCATTTTTTCATTGATAGCATGGGCTGCGCGATCTAAATCTTCTTTCGCTTTACCTAATGTACCGTGCCAGTAGATTGGCCACGTTAAATCAGTACCGATATAGGAGTAAGCAACGGATTGAGCATTGTCAGCCAGAACACCAGCATCCGCTAATGCGTTCATCCACAATTCCCAATCTTGACCGCCCATCACTTTCACGGTGTCTTCGATTTCTTGCTCGTTGGCAGGTTCAACAACGGCTTCGATCAGCACATCTTTGTTGGTATCCAGCGCAACAGATTTGTACGGTTCACCAATTGGTTTTAATGCTGAACGTACAACTTCACCCGTTTCAGGCATTTTACGCACTGGAGAAGCCAGTGAATAAACCACTAAATCGATTTGACCTAAATCTTGTTTAATCAAGTCGATTACGGTTTGACGGCATTCATTGGAGAATGCATCACCGTTGATGCTTTTCGCATACAGACCCGCTTCTTTCGCTGCTTTGTCAAAACCAGCGGCATTGTACCAGCCTGCGGAACCTGTTTTGCTCTCACTGCCCGGTTTTTCAAAGAAAACACCGATGGTCGCTGCACCGCTGCCAAAAGCCGCATTGATGCGTGAAGCCAGACCATAACCAGTGGATGCACCAATTACCAGAACCTTTTTCGGTCCATTTTTCAGTTCACCACGAGATTTCACATAGGCAATTTGCTCACGAACATGGGCTTCGCAGCCTGCTGGATGAGCTGTAGTGCAGATAAAACCACGAATTTTAGGTTTGATAATCATAGTAATTTTTCTTGGTAGCTTACAATCGAACACTAATATACCTGATATTCATCTTATACTTAAGATGTATAGGCAAGAAACATAGTGAACAGACCAGTTTATTTAGGATTTTGACTCTTTTCGTGCTGTTCTACTTGAGAAAAAGCGAGCGCTTTCAACCAATCAGCAAGTAATGGCGTGGTTTTTATTGCATCTAACATCGCACGCTCATGCTTCGTTAAGCGGACAACCACAATTTCAGTTTTCATATTAGACATCACCCTCTCCTTTTTCTAAAACGCAGATATTGGCACAGTTCAGGGTGGGATGGGTCTGACTTACTTATTTTTACTTAGTCTTTCGGGATCTTGATAAAAATGGGAGAAAAATGACAAAAAAATTGGATTCACAAACCCCATTGAAAAGCTGATAATTATTTTTATATTCAAATGCAAAAAAGCCACCCATTGGGTGGCTTCTTCTTTTTCTAACTTACTGATTAAACTCAGTTAAGTTTTGTATGGTGCCCAGGGCGGGACTTGAACCCGCACAGCCTTACAGCCGAGGGATTTTAAATCCCTTGTGTCTACCGATTTCACCACCTGGGCTAGAATTTGGAGGCGCGTCCCGGAGTCGAACCGAGCTACACGGATTTGCAATCCGGTGCATAACCGCTTTGCTAACGCGCCTTACACCCTAGTCTTTTTCAAGATTTGGAGCGGGAAACGAGACTCGAACTCGCGACCCCGACCTTGGCAAGGTCGTGCTCTACCAACTGAGCTATTCCCGCTTAAGCTTCACTTTTCAGTTTCTGCTCTCAAACTGGCTGATTTACTTATTTATTTTCGTAAACCACGTTGCCGTTCGATGCGTTGCATTCTACTGATTTCACCTATCGAGTCAATACAATTATTGAAATAATTGGATCGTTCGCTGTTTTTTCAATCATTTCGATCACGCTTCGCTCAAATCGCCCCACGCAGCCTTTAAATATTGGAACATTGACCAGAAAGTCAGAATTGCAGCCACATATAAAAGAGCAATAGACAGATGTTCGATCAGCGGATTTGGACGCCATAATAAGCCCACCAGCGACATCATTTGCGCGGTAGTTTTGAACTTACCAATCCAAGAGACAGCCACACTGCTACGTTTACCAATTTCTGCCATCCACTCTCTGAGTGAAGAGATAATGATTTCACGTGCAATCATGGTTGCTGCGGGTAAAGTGACATACCAAACATCGTAGCTTTCAGTCACTAAGACTAACGCTGTCGCAACCATAACCTTGTCTGCAACAGGATCGAGGAAAGCACCAAACTTGGTCGTTTGCTTCCATAGACGCGCTAAAAATCCGTCGAACCAATCCGTCACAGCGGCGATCACAAAAATCAGCGCACAAGCAAAAGGTCCCCAACTGACAGGAAGATAAAACGCTAATACAAAAAACGGTATCAGGATGACACGGAATAAGGTCAACCACGTTGGTATATTTAATTTCATCGCGCTCACTAACTCTTTGTCCAAGACGGATACCTTAGTATGTTGCCCTAAGATATCTACTGTTTCAATGCATTATAAATCTTTTCTGCCAGCGCGTATGAGATCGAGGGCACTTTTGCGATCTCTTCTATGCTCGCATTACGCAAAGGTTGTAATCCTCCCATGTACTTCAATAACATTTGGCGACGTTTTGGCCCTACGCCTTCGATAGATTCAAGCGCACTGGTATTTTTCACTTTCGCGCGGCGCTGGCGATGCCCCGTAATCGCATGGTTATGCGACTCATCACGAATATGCTGGATCACATGTAATGCTGGCGAATCAGGCGGAAGCGCAAAACCTTCACCTTCGGGTTTTAAAAACAGCGTTTCCAACCCTGCTTTACGATCGCTACCTTTAGCAACCCCAATTAATAAAGGATGGTTTTTATCCCAATCTACTTCAAGGGAATCAAAGACATCCCGCGCTTGACCCAGTTGCCCTTTACCACCATCAATAAAGATAATATCGGGAACTTTGCTCTCATCCAGATGTTTACCATAACGGCGAGTCAGCACTTGGTGCATCGCCGCATAGTCATCCCCAGGTGTGATCCCCGTAATATTGTATCGACGATACTCTGATTTCACAGGACCCGTTTTATCAAACACCACGCAAGAAGCTACAGTTTGCTCCCCCATCGTGTGGGAAATATCGAAACACTCCATGCGCGAAATATTTTCTATATTCACGACTTTTGACAGCGCAGCCATGCGTTGTTGAATCGTCGATTGCTGCGCTAGCTTGGTAGATAGCGCAATGGATGCATTAGTTCGAGCCAGTTTTAAATAACGAGCACGGGTGCCTCGTGGCTGGCTTTGAATATTAATTTTACGACCAGCAATACCAGACAACGATTCCGCCAGTAACTCTTTTTCCGTCAATGGGAAATCAATTAATATTTCCCCTGGCAATGTACGGTTTTCACTGCCTTGTAAGTAGAACTGCCCTAAGAAGGTTTGCACTACTTCTTCTAATAAAGTCCCCGCCGGAATTTTTGGATAATAACTGCGACTACCCAAAACCTTTCCTTGGCGAATAAATAGAACATGAACACAAGCCAAACCGGAATCGAATGCGACCCCGATAACATCAAGGTCATCATCACCGCCCGACACATATTGCTCTTCTGTTACCGCGCGCACGGCTTGAATTTGGTCACGAAAACGCGCGGCATCCTCAAAACGGAGCTCTTGGCTAGCTTTTTCCATGCGCTCGACTAACCCAGTTAAGACTTGCTTGTCCTTCCCCGTTAAGAACAGACGGACATAGTTGACTTGCTGATCATACTCTTCGTCCGTCACTAAACCTTTCACGCATGGCCCTAAACAGCGACCAATTTGATACTGTAAACAAGGTCTTGAACGGTTTCTATAAACGCTATCTTCACACTGGCGAATGGGAAACAGCTTTTGCATAACCGCTAAGGTTTCACGTACCGCATAAGAACTTGGGAATGGGCCGAAATATTCACCTTTCCCATGTTTCGCACCTCGGTGGCTTGAAATTCTAGGATGTGTTTCGCTACTCAGAAAAATATAAGGATAAGATTTATCATCTCGTAGCAAGACGTTATAACGAGGCTGATACAGCTTTATATAGTTATGTTCCAGCAGTAGCGCCTCAGTTTCGGTATGGGTTACCGTCACATCAATAGAGGCGATATGCTTGACGAGTTGCTCTGTTTTGCGGCTACCGACATTCTCACGGAAATAGCTCGATAACCTTTTTTTCAGATCTTTCGCTTTCCCAACATAAATCACTGTTCCCCCAGCGTCGTACATACGATAAACGCCGGGTTGGTTTGTGACTGTTTTTAAGAAAACTTTTGGATCAAACTGTTGTTCCACCCTGATGAACCCTGTTTTGCGGTAATTAAACCATAACCGATTGCTATATGTGTTAATTCTACATCACTACTGATATTAAGTTTACCAAACATTCGATATCGATAGGTATTTACCGTTTTAGGGCTTAAAGATAATGACTCCGCAATATGCTTAACCGGAAGCCCTCTTGTGATCATGAGCATAATTTCCAGCTCTCTTGCAGAAAGCAATTCATATATATCTAGCTGTTCACGTTGATTTAATCTTTGTAAAGCCAGTTGTTGAGCAATATCAGGAGAGATAATTCGTTGACGCGCATTCACGATTTGCAAGGCTTCAATTAGCTCTTCTTCTGCAATACTAGCGCTCAGTATGCCAAAAATACCAATATCCAACGCTTTCACAACAAACATATCATTATGACGCACATTGAAGATAATGAGCCCTACATCAGGTTGAGTACGACGGATTGTCGTGAAGGTTTTCAATGAATCGAAATGGCAATGTTCCCGATTAATCAAAATAATATTTGCTTTATTTTGCCGGTTCCACGTGATCACCGGATCTAAAGAAGGAAACGTTGCGACAACTTTATAGCGAGTATTTCGAATGAGTATCGCTTCAATACCTCGAATCGAAATATTACTATCATCAATAATTATTATATTAATCAAATACCTCTCCTATTACTTGCAGCCATAATGGGAGGATAATAAATGAAAAAATTAATAAGTCATATCTTCTTTTTAAATCAATATTTAAAACTATTATTCTAGTTATAATCCATTAATTAACATTTAAAACTTGAATGAGTTTCTTTCAAAAAAATAGCCGCTAAATAATTAGCAGCTATCGGTTTTAATATTCTGACTTTTAACGAGCTAAAGCTAAATCCAGTATGAACTACTTTTGCCCAACAAGGCGGCAAATAGTTTCAGACACTAAATAGCTCTTCTCGAATGAAGTTATTGGTAAAAACTCAAAGCGAGAATGGAAGTTATGCGCACCCGTAAAATAGTTTGGTGTCACAATTCCGCGAGCAGACAGCGCTGAACCGTCAGTGCCTCCACGCATTGGAATGATATTTGGCTCGATATTATGAATTTTTAACGCTTCGAGAATAATATCTACCGCTGTACGATCTTCACCGATTGAATCGCTGATATTGCTATACACATCATCAATTTTGAATTCCACTTTCGCTCGTGGATGACGAGTACGAATCAGTTCAATACTTTCAGCAATGAAACGCTTACGAGCTTCAAAACTTGGGCGGTCAAAATCACGGATCGCCATTTTGATTTTTGCTTCATTCGGGTTTGCCGCTAAATCTGTGATATAGAAGTAACCTTCACGGTGCTCAGTGTGTTCCGGCGTATCGAAACGATCGAAACAACCAATAAAATCATGTGCCACACGAATTGGGTTTAACAATACGTTTTTCGCTGACATTGGGTGAGCTGTGATCCCCTTAATTTCCACTTCAATAGAAGCCGCATTAAAGGTTTCAAAAACCACTTCACCGAGCGCACAGCAATCGATAGTGTAAGCAAAATCCACTTTGAAGCGAGAAAGATCCATGATTTTGGAGCCACGAAGACCAATTTCTTCATCAGGCACAAACGCCACATAGATATCGCCGCAATCAAAATCTGCGTTTTGCAGTTTATCCATCAGCTCCATGACAACGGTAATGGCCGCTTTATCATCCGCGCCCAGAACACTGGTGCCGTCACTGAAAATAATTTCATCGCCCACATAAGCGGCGGCTTCCGGGTGTTCCGCGGTTTTAAACCACACATCTTCCTGCGCATTCAAGCATAAATCCGCACCTTCATACTTCAAAGTTTGCGGCTTGATCACCGGAGATAAACCGACATCAACAGTATCTAAGTGAGCCACAAAACCAATTTTAGGGGCATTGGGTTTATTACCTGGGCGCATTCCATATAAAATGGCATGTTCATCAACATACACATCTTTCAAGCCGTAGCTCTCTAATTCTTTCGCCAGAAGATTTGCCAGTTCACGCTGGCCTTCTGTGCTTGGTACAACAGAGCTCGCCGCATCACTTTGGCTTTCAATGGCCACATAGCGATAAAAACGTTCTTCTAATTTTTTACCTAATTCTTTCATTTCACATACCTTTTACTTATTGCACAGGCTGCCATGTATAACCACTGTCAAAACCAATTGGAATATCGAATGCCCAGAACAGATACAGTGTCGCTGTTAAGGTAATTAATAAACCGATGGTGAACGGGATCATCATAGAACATAAGGTTCCGATACCTGCATTTTTATAATATTTCTGGCAATACATTAAAATTAGTGGATAGAACGGGAACATTGGCGTACTCACGTTCATCGCAGAATCACTCACACGGAAGGCAGCTTGGGTTAATTCTGGCGAAATTCCGACTGCCATTAACATTGGCACTAAAACTGGCGCCATAATCGCCCATTTTGAAGTCGCTGACGTGATCATGATATTTAACACGGCGGTTAATAAAATCACCCCAAATACCGTCATTCCAGATGGCATATCTAAAGTTCGCAGTAATTCCGCACCCGATAAGGCTAATAATGTCCCTAAGTTAGAGTGTTGGAACGAATACAGAAATTGCGCTGCAAAGAAAGCAAACACAATAAATGGGATCAGTGACTTGGTAATATTTTCCATCGCCTTAACCACATCTTTGGTCGAGGTGAAAGATTTAGTCATATAGCCATACACTATGCCCGGCAGTGCAAAGAAGATGAACAATAATGGCACAACAATTTGCATAATTGGTGCTTTCGGGCTAGTTAAGCTGCCATCTGGGCCTCTTAGTGGTGAATTTTCAGGCCATAACAGCGCAAATAACCCCACGCCTAATGCAATCACCATTAATCCCGCAACACGGAATGCGCGGTGCTCTTGCGGTGTGATTTTACCTAAATCTTGCTCAGCATCAGTATCAACGTCAGATTTGGTGATTGGAGCGTTTTTATTTAACCACGGCTCTACGATCTTTTCGGTGATAAACCAGCAAGTAAAAATAACGCCGAAGGTTCCGCCCAAGCTAAAGAAATAGTTACACAGTACATTTACACTGTAGCCTGGCGCTAACATTTGCGCGGCATCTTGCGTAAAGCTCTGCATAATCGGGTCAATAATCGATGGCGTATAACTTGCCGTGAATCCCCCTGCTAAACCAGCGAATGCCGCTGCAATTCCCGCTAAAGGATGGCGACCACTGGCATAGAACATCATTGCTGCGACTGGCATCAAAATAACGTAGGCTGAATCAGAAGCAACGTGAGAGACAATCCCGACGAAAACAACTGTTGGAGTCAACATTTTAGGTGAAATAAAAGAAAGCATTTTTTTCAGCGCGGTATTAATAAAGCCGCTGCTTTCTGCAATCCCAATACCTAAGGTTGCAACAATTGTTATTCCGAGAGGAGGGAAATTAATAAAATTTTTAACCGCTGATGTCACAAATAATATGATTTCTTCATACTGAAACATATTAATAACGGAAATTTTTTCTTTAGAAATAGGATGGTGATAACTGAAATCTACAAATGAGAGTAGATAGGATAAAAACCAACATATTACTAGGGCGTAAACAAATAGCATTGTCACATCTGGCATAACGTTACCGATGCGCTCAACACGATTTAAAAAACCCTTTTTCTGGGGGAGTGTTTTAGTTGTCATAGTTGCAAGTTACTTATGTTATTAGAATAGAAACTTTATCACAGTAAATAACCCATTTAGAAAAGTAAAACACTTTCTTGCTTTATTTTAATAGAATAAAAATCAACTAATCTCTCTAGTTAATAATGCTTATATTATTAGTTTTATTCGAAATTCAACTGCCTGAAATTTTATTTTAGCTTATGCTTACTCTCGCTTTATATTGCTTAAGTCATTTTTTTATTTATTTAACCTCACGCTAAAGGAAATGATTATTATTCCCCATAGCGTAATTGATAAATTAATCTAAAGATTATTATTCTCGTTTTAGTTTTTCTGTATTAGCA
>NZ_JAERJY010000006.1:0-58079 GCF_018257375.1 Providencia sp. JGM181
ATAAAAAACAATGTGATTATTGTTGAGTTAAAAAATAGAAGTAGACGAAGTGAAGTGAATGTGGTTTATCATTTAGTGGGTAATCAATTGGAATTAGTGAGTGTTTCTAATGACTTTATTTTAATGGAAAAACTAACAAAAATAAATCCAGTTCTGTCACCACAGCAGAAAAAATATTTTGTAAATCATGATTACTTAGTCAATGATAACTATATTAGAGCGAGTAAGGATGATAAAAATGCATCAAAAATAACATCGTTAATAACAGCTCCTGCACCAAACCTCGCTCCAACGGTGATGATAAAAGATACAAACTATTTAGGTTTCCAGTCTGTTTATTGGCTACGTACTTGTGACGGTGTATTAATAAAACCTAATTTAGCCAGGCCAAATGATTATGACCAAAAGGAAATCGCCAACATATATCAAGTAATGCAATGGTTTTCTACTAACCCTGACGAATTAGCTTATATGAATAGTAGGCTCGCAAATGGTGAACCTTTCAAGGATGTATTAGGTCCTGCTTATGCTGGTTTTACAAACAAATGGAGGCTGGCAGAAATTGAGAGTCAATTTAGGACGGCAAATACAGAGCCTACATTATTAAAAATAGCAGGCGCATATTTTTATAAGTTTGATCCAGTTACGGATACTTGGAACTGGAAACCACCAACCGATCTTACATTGGTAGGTAGTCTATTTGATGATAATGGAGACGAGGTCTTTTTCTTTTATAGCAAAGAGTCAGATACAATTTTTCGTCAAGAAGGGCTAGGGCAAAAGGATATTGATCTTAAGAATCCAACCGCTAAGCGATTAAGCTTTGATGAAATAGAAACAGTTTTTGATTGGCATGGTAATTTATTAGTCATCCAAAAAAGCGGAGTGGTGAAACAACTTAATGTTAATGGTAGTGCAGATACAATTGCAATAAATAAAAACTGGTTTGAAAATGAATCCTTTAATTGGGCTAATTTAAGCGGTTTTATTAATGAACCTCATCCAATCACACTGTTTGGTTTAAAAGGAAAAGATGGAAAACAATCTTTATCAGCGTGGTATTTCAAAGGAAAAGTGATTGTTAGTGAGTCTTTACCATCTGAAAATACATTACAGTTTTTGGGTTTTGACTTTCATAATGACAGTGGAATTATTTTTGATACACAAGCCAAAACATTATATCAACAAAAGGCAATCTCTAGTGTGCTGCTAGCGACTATGTTTGATGATGATAAATCTTTAAAACCTTCGGAACATTTACCAGAATATATTGAATTATATCCAGATGTCTCTCTTGAAAATGTTCAGAAAATAAATGGAGGGTTAATGTTATCTTCTCGAGAAGGCCAAATTATTTTTCATCCATTATCAAAAAGTGAACCATTAGGCTCATCCTTTATTATTAAAGGAACAAATCATGATGATATTCTTGCGCCAAGACAGTTAAATACAGTTAAGACATTAATATTGAGTGGTGGGGAAGGTAAAGATACTTATCACTTGAAAATAGAAGATTGGCAAAGCCATCAAACGATTGTTATTGATAATCAATCACAAGATAAGCAAATGGATTATCTTGTCGTACCAATAAACGCGAAGAGTAATGCAATTTTTGTTAATCGACTGAATAATGATTTAATTTTTACGGACTCTATTAATCAGACTTCATTAATTTTGCATAATATTTATGGTGATAATTCATCAAATAGCCGACATTTAATGGTTCATTTTGATGATGGCATTTTAAATGTCAGTGAACTTGCAGAAGTGGTTACCGATCATCGTGGCGCTATGTATTTATCAAGCTATTTTGAAGAGAAACCACGATGTAATGAAGAGCTGGCTTTTTTAGCTGAAAGTTGTAGTCAAATAACATTAAACAAAGATTTTAGTTATTTACAATATGACAATGTACAGATGCATACGCGAGGTCCAGAGATTTCTCCTATAGATATAATTCAATATAAAACACACTAAATCCTATTTATGGCAGTCATATAAATGAAAAGCCCCCAATTAAGGGGGCTTTTTTAACGCACTAGCGATTAATGAGCTGCTGGTGGCTGATTGTTATCAACGTGTTCTGGAGCCTTTGCAAAGCGGCGACGGATCACCACAAAGAATACCGGAACGAAGAAGATAGCCAATGATGTTGCTGCGAACATACCACCCAGTACACCTGTACCGACGGAGTTCTGTGCTGCAGAACCTGCACCATTACTGAATACCAGAGGGATAACACCCAGCATAAATGCCAGTGATGTCATCAGGATTGGTCTTAGACGCATTTTAACTGCATCTAATGTTGCTTCAATTAATCCTTTACCTTCTTTCTCCATCAAGTCTTTGGCGAATTCAACAATCAAGATTGCGTTCTTCGCCGATAACCCAATGGTGGTTAACAGACCTACTTTGAAGTAAACGTCGTTATCTAAGCCTCGGACTGAGGTGAAGAGTAACGCACCGATAACCCCAAGTGGAACCACTAACATAACCGAGAACGGTACAGACCAGCTTTCATACAGTGCAGCCAGACACAGGAATACAACAATCAGGGAAATCGCATACAGGGCAGGTGCCTGGTTACCAGACAAACGCTCTTGATACGACATACCTGTCCACTCATAACCGATACCCGCAGGTAGGTTTTCGGTGGTCAGTTTTTCCATCATCAACATTGCAGCACCGGTACTTTGACCTTCTGTTGCTTGACCTTGAATGTTCATCGCTGGAACACCGTTATAACGTTCTAAACGTGGTGAACCGTATTTCCAAGGATCTTTAGATGTATCTAAGAATGCCGAGAATGGCACCATTTTTCCTTGGTTATTACGAACATACAGGTTGCTGATATCTGACGGCAACATACGACTTTCCGCGTCACCTTGTACGTAAACTTTCTTCACACGACCACGGTCGATAAAGTCATTGACGTACGATCCACCAAACACGGAGCTGAGAGTTGCGTTGATATCGCTGATCGCAACGCCTTGCGCCTGTGCTTTTTGCTGGTCAATGTAGATTCGATACTGTGAGGTATCATCTTGACCATTCGGGCGTACACCTTGCAAAATTTCAGGGTGCTGAGCGGCTAGTCCAAGTAACTGATTACGTGCTTCCATCAGTTTTTCATGACCTAAACCTGCTTTATCTACCAACTCAAAGTCAAAACCGTTTGATGTTCCTAATTCGACGATTGCTGGTAAGTTAAAGGCATAAATGAAGGCGCCTTGTTTTTTGGATAGTGCTGCGTTTGCACGTGCAACAATCGCATCCACATGGTTTTCGTCACCTTTACGCTCATCCCAGTTTTTCAGAACGACGAACGCAAGACCCATGTTTTGCCCTGCACCTGCAAAGCTAAAGCCACCAACAGTAAATACAGACTCAACGTTTTTACCTTCATCTACTCTGAAGTAATTACTCACTTCATCCAAGATGACCTCGGTTTGCTCTTGAGTTGATCCTGGTGGTAACTGCACCATGGATAAGAACACCCCTTGGTCTTCTGCTGGTAAGAATGATGATGGCAGACGAACGAACATAAATGCCATACCCACTACCAGTAAAACGTAGATCACAAGGTAACGACCTGTACCATTCAACATACGGCTTACGCTGTCTGTGTAATGGTGAGCTTGCTTTTCAAATACGCGGTTAAACCATCCAAAGAACCCTTTTGTGGAACCATGGCTGCCTTTTTCAATTGGCTTCAACATAGTTGCACACAGTGCAGGGGTCAGGATCATCGCAACTAATACTGATAGCAGCATCGATGAAACGATGGTGATAGAGAACTGACGGTAAATTGCCCCTGTAGACCCGCCGAAGAAGGCCATTGGGATAAATACCGCAGACAGCACCATTGCAATACCGACCAGAGCACCTTGAATTTGCCCCATGGATTTTTTGGTCGCCTCTTTTGGTGGCAGACCTTCTTCTTGCATTACACGCTCAACGTTTTCAACCACAACGATAGCGTCATCCACGAGAAGACCGATGGCAAGTACCATCGCGAACATGGTTAAGGTGTTTATCGAGTAGCCAAAGGCTGACAAGATAGCAAAGGTACCTAACAGCACCACTGGTACCGCGATTGTTGGGATCAATGTTGCACGGATGTTCTGCAAGAACAGATACATAACCACAACAACCAACATAATTGCTTCGACCAGCGTTTTAACTACTTCGTTAATTGAAATCTTAACGAATGGCGTTGTATCGTACGGGTAAACAACTTCTAGTCCTTCAGGGAAGAACGGTTCCATATCAGCTAATGCTGCACGGACGTTATTTGCCGTATCCAGTGCGTTTGCGCCCGTTGCGAGTTTAATACCAATACCCGCAGCTGGCATGCCGTTAAAACGAGCAATTGTACTGTAGTTTTCCGCACCTAATTGAACAGTAGCGACATCTTTCAAACGAACTTGAGAACCATCTTGGTTCACGCGTAATAAGATGTTAGAAAACTCTTCAACGTTGCTTAAACGAGTTTGAGCAATAATTGATACGTTCAAACGCTGGCCGCCAACAGGAGGAGTTCCCCCTAATTGACCGGCTGCAACTTGGTTATTCTGTACACGAATCGCATTAATGACATCCGAAGTTGCCATGTTGTACTTAACAAGTTGCTCTGGTTTTAACCAAATACGCATTGCATATTGGGTACCAAACAGCTGGGTTTCACCAACACCATTAACACGACTAAGTGGGTCCTTAATATTCGAACCTACGTAGTCGGCAATGTCGTATTGACCCATTGAACCGTCTTTAGAAATAAAGCCTGCAACCATTAAGAATGAGCTGGTTGACTTATCCACACTAATACCTTGTTGCTGAACTTCTTGAGGTAAAAGAGGCATAGCCAATTGCAGCTTATTCTGTACCTGTACTTGGGCGATATCGCCATCAGTACCCGCTTCAAAAGTCAGCGTAATACTTGCTGAACCTGATGAATCACTGGTTGATGACATATACACCAAGTTATCGATACCGTTCATATTTTGTTCGATAACTTGGGTCACCGTATTTTGTACCGTTGACGCATCCGCCCCTGGGTAGTTAGCTGAAATGGAAACAGCCGGCGGTGCAATCGTCGGATACTGAGCGACAGGTAACTTGATAATTGCCAGCAGACCCGCAAGCATGGTGATAATCGCAATTACCCACGCAAAAATTGGTCTATCTATAAAAAACTTAGGCATTAATCAATCGCTCCCTTATTTAGACGCGGTTTCAGGTTTTGCCTGAGTGTCTACAATGGATTGGGTTTCTAAGTTTGCTTGCTTCGGCACAACAACCATACCTGGTTTGATTTTCTGTAAGCCAATCACAATGACACGGTCGCCATCTTTCATGCCTTCAGTTACTAACCAGTTGTTGCCAATCGCTTGTGCGACTTGTACTTTGCGTACTTCAACTTTGTTTTCAGCGCCAACAACCATCACTTGCGCATCACCTTGCGGAGTACGTGCAACACCTTGTTGTGGGACTAAAATCGCGTTTTCTTTCACACCATCTTCTAAAATAGCGCGAACAAACATACCCGGCATCAGCTCTTTGTTCGGGTTAGGGAATACTGCACGCATCGTGATGGAACCTGTGGTTTCATCGACAGTAACGTCAGAAAACTCTAATTGCCCTTTCTGCGCGTATTCTTGCCCGCCATTAATGACTAAGCTAACAGGCGCTTTACCCGGTTCTTTTTGCAGAGCACCATTTTCGATTTCAGCTTTTAAACGTAAGAAATCTTCGCTCGACTGAGTGACATCCACGTAGATAGGATCTAACTGTTGAACGCGCATCAGTTCAGTTGCTTGACCAGCTGAAACTAAAGCACCTTCAGTCACGTTGGATTTACCAGTACGTCCACTGATAGGGGCAGTGACTTTGGTGTAATTCAAATTAATACGTGCTGTTTCAACTGCCGCTTCAGCCGCTTTTACTGCAGCCAGTGATTGAGCATACGTTGAGTTCGCTTGATCGTATTCTTGTCGGCTAATGTAATTCGTGCCAAGCAGTGGCTTATAACGTTTAACAGTTAATGCGGCGAGATTAGCATTTGCTTGCGCTTTGGCTAATTCTGCTTTAGCACTATTGTAGGTTGCTTGGAAAGGTGCCGGGTCGATTTGATATAACGATACGCCAGCCTCAACATCGCTACCTTCTTTGTAGTTACGTTTTAGGATGATGCCACTTACTTGTGGGCGAACCTCTGCAATACGAAATGCAGATGTACGGCCTGGGAGTTCGGTCTTAATGGTCAGAGGTTCAGCTTTCAGCGTAACAATTCCTACATCAGGCGCCGGGCGTTCACCGCCACCTTTCTGTTCTTCGTTACAACCAGATAACGCTAAGCCGCCTGAAAGGACCAACAGAGCCAGAGGTAACACCCCTCTGTTTTTTCGCATAAGTTAACCTCAATTAATCGATATGAGTTCAAAACAAAATTAAGAAAAAAAGCAAATTATATGATTTATCACTATGCTATAGTACAAACATACACTAATGTATGTAAATCAGCTTTCGATAAAAACGAGCGTCAATGGCACGAAAAACTAAACAACAGGCTGAAGAAACCCGTCAGGAAATATTAGATGCAGCCATCAAAACATTTTCTGAACGAGGAGTAACAGCCACATCATTAGCCGATATAGCCAAAGCTGCGGGCGTTACCCGTGGAGCTATATATTGGCATTTTAAAAATAAGGTGGATCTGTTCCATCAAGCCTGCGAATTTAGCGATAATCAAATTACTCAAGCTGAGGATTATTATCGTTCGAAATATACCAATGATCCACTTTTAATACTAAGAGAATTGCTAATATATATTCTTACGGATTTTATTAGTACTCCTAAAAACCGCGCGTTAATGGAAATCTTTTTCTTAAAATGTGAGCTCGTCGGAGAAATGGCTTCTGTCGTTGATTTTAAACGTGAAAATTATCTGGCAAGCGAACAGCGGATTATTAAGAATTTACGTGACTGTGTGGATGCAGGGCAACTTCCTGCCGATTTAGATTTAGCGTGTAGTGCGGTTATGATCCGCGCACTGATGTCGGGCTTACTTGAAAACTGGTTATTACAGCCAGAGCGTTTTATTATAGACGCACATACAACGACGTTAGTTGATACTCTATTAGAAACGCTCAAAAATAGCGTTTCGCTGCGAGTCAAACCGACGCCAAACGAATAATCGGAGAAAACCATGTCATCCATTTTGATCATTGCGAATGGCGCGCCTTACGGAAGTGAAATGTTGTTTAACTCTCTGCGCTTAGCCATCACGATAAAAGAGCAACACCCTCAAACCGACCTGAAAATTTTCCTAATGTCCGATGCTGTCACTGCCGGGATCACCGCACAAAAACCGAAAGAAGGGTATAACCTTCAGCAAATGTTAGAGATTTTAACCGCGCAAAATGTCCCTGTTAAATTATGCAAAACTTGCACTGATGCCCGTGGTATCAGTGAGCTGCCATTAATTGATGGTGTCGAAATCGGTACATTAGTTGATTTGGCTGCGTGGACATTAGACGCTGAAAAAGTTCTCACCTTTTAATTTTATCGCCATTGATTAAAAAGATTTTTGAGAATTGAGCTGCGGCTTGTCAAAATTGCAGCTCAAAGCGCAAGTTAGAACCGAGTTTATTAGAAGCAAGCATATTAGCGTTAAACAATTTAAGTGCTAAATAATAGTAGGATCACAACGAGATATCATGGGCTCACTGATGCAACATAGAAAAGTGTGGTTATATTCAATCAGAATATTTTTGGCATTTGCCATCACTTTTTTCTCTTTTCAAATTTCCGCTGCAACAATTAATAACCTTCCCAGCAAAAACGAGATAAAAACAGAGCTCAATTCGCTAAATAAAAAAAATAATGCGGGGCAAGAAGATAAACTCGCTATTGCCGATTTGGAAAAGTCATTAAATTATTATGATGAACTGGAAAAACTTGATCAGCGCTCAGACGAACTGCAAAAAAAATTAAGTCACTCCGGTGAAGAGTCAAAAAAAGCGGTTCAGGGTTTATTACAAATAAAAAATCAGAATGAAAATCCTGATATTAACTTTCAGCACCAAATTGAAAATAGCAGCCTGCAACAATTAGAGTCCATGTTGGCAACCCATTTGGATAACCTGCAAGCGGAGCAAAATGATCTCGCCACATACAACAGTCAACTGATCGGTTTACAAACTCAACCTGAGCGCGCCCAAGCTATCATGTTGGACAATGCCAGACGATTGCAAGAGATCCGCAATGAACTTAACAGCACATTGACTGACTCCAACAAGCTGCGCACCACGCAATTGAATATGCTGCAACTCGAGCAATACCTTCTACAGCAGCAAAACGAATTTCAAAAGCGCGTTCTTCAAGCCAATACGCAACTCCAAGATGTTTTACAGAAACAGCGTGATTACACGGCGGCGTACATTGAGCAACTCGATGCTCGAATTCAGGTGATCCAAGAAGCGATTAGCAAAGAGCGTCTTAGTGATTCCCAATCGACAGTCCGTGAAGCACAAAACACCTCTACGGATGATGCCGTACAGCAAAATCCGATTATTCAAAAAGAGGTGGAGATCAATAACAAGCTGAGCAACCGCTTGATTGAAGTGACTCAAGACGGCAACAAAATGGTGCAAAATGGTATCCGAGTAAAAACTTGGTTAGAACGCGCCACACAGTCTGAACGAAACTTAAAAGAGCAAATCAACGTATTACGCGGAAGTTTGCTGCTATCGCGAATTCTTTTTCAGCAACAAATTGATTTACCCGCGGATATCCTAACCAAAAACTTACCTGTCACCATCGCTGACCTGCGTTTGGAGCAATTTGATATTAACCAGCAGCGTGATGCGTTATATCAACCTACGGATTACATTAATAATCTTGAGCATGAGCAAGCAGTTAAGGTCGGAGAGCAAGAAAATGCTCACTTGTTTACCCCTGAAGATAAAGCGGCACTGGTAAAAATCCTGGATGTTCGCCGTGAATTATTGGATGAATTGAATTTACAGCTAGGCGGGCAAATTTCCCAAGCCATTAATTTGCAACTGGATCAAAACCAATTATTGAGTGTAGTCAGTTCGCTTGAACATACCTTGGCTCAGCAGATTTTCTGGGTAAACAGTAATAAGCCGATGGATATTGAGTGGTTAAAAGCGTTCCCAGAAGCGGCCACAAATCAATTAACTCACCTCGATTTTGATTTTTCATTCTCTAGCCTGAAAAAAGGGCTGATTAGCTCGCTGTGGGTAACGATCCCTTTATTATTGGCAGCACTGATTTTTATCTGGTTGAATCGAAAAATTACTCAGCGTCTGCATGACATTGACCAGCGTTTATCCAGCCTGCGTAACGACAGCGTATTGAATACACCGCTGGCTCTGTTTCTCACGTTGCTGCAAACCATCCCAATCTCATTAGTGGTTATCGCCATTGGTTACTGGTTCTTAAAAACTGGTAACCTGCAAGGGGAGTTTATTTGGTCTTATTTCTTGCAACTCGCTATTTTCTGGGCGCTATTTGAACTAACGTTCAGGGTGTTAAAACCGCAAGGTATAGCCGAAAAACACTTTAACATTGAGCATGAAAATGCCCAGCGTATGCGTCGTCGAATGGTGCGTTTATCGGTACCGCTGATCCCGCTTATCTTCTTTTCCACCTACGGTATGATTAACCCACTGAAGGTATCTGAGGATGTGATTGGGCAGCTCGTGGTTTCTATCTGTTTATTATTATTGTGTATTTTTACCATTCCGTTCTGTAAACAGGTTTGGAAGGAAACGGGTAGCCACTTAACGCGCTCGATTTTGATCACGCTACTGACATTCTCACCGCTAATTTTAATCGGTTTGATGATTGCGGGTTACTATTACACCACCCTCCGTTTAGCCAACCGTTGGTTAGATAGCTTGTACCTGCTGGTGCTTTGGTACATCACGTATAATGTCTGCTTGCGAGGCTTAAGTTTAGGGGCGAGAAAACTGGCGTATAAGCGTGCGCTTGAGCGTCGAGCGCAGTCAAAACAGCAAGAAGAGACTGAAAACGAGCCTATCAAAGAGCCGCCAATGACCATTGAGTTGATTAGCCAGCAGTCGCTGCGCTTAACCACAATGGTGCTGTTTATTATCTTTGCATTTGCGTTTTACGCCATTTGGTCTGATTTTATTACGATTTTCTCCTTCCTCGATAGCGTCCAACTCTGGAGCTATACCGCAACATCAGCGGAAGGGGCGAATATCATGCAGCATGTGACTTTGGCCAACCTGATTTTAGCCGTAGTCATCGTGGTGGTAGCGTGGATCATGACGCGCAACTTACCTGGGTTATTGGAAGTATTGGTGTTATCGCGCCTCAAACTGCGCCAAGGTTCCACCTATGCCATCACCACCATGTTGACCTATGTGATTGTCAGCATCGGGGCAATAGCATCCCTTGGGATGATAGGGGTCACGTGGAATCAGTTGCAATGGTTAGCTGCAGCCTTAACCGTTGGTCTCGGTTTTGGTTTACAGGAAATTTTTGCGAACTTTGTTTCGGGGATTATTTTGCTGTTCGAAAGACCGATTCGTATTGGAGATACCGTCACCATCGGGACTTACTCAGGAACGATCAGTAAGATCCGTATTCGTGCCACCACGATTGTGGATTTCGATCGCAAAGAGGTGATCATCCCGAACAAAGCATTCGTTACGGAGCGCTTAATCAACTGGTCGCTCTCAGACACGGTCACGCGAATTACGGTCTCTTTAGGTGTTGCATATGGTTCCGATCTGGAAAAAGTGAAGCGCGTATTGCTGCAAGCGGCAGCTTCTAACAGTAAAGTGATGACGGATCCTGCGCCAGCGGCATACTTCTTAAGTTTTGGTGCCAGTACATTGGATCACGAATTACGTTTTTATGTGCGCCAAATCGGTGAGCGTACTATCACCAGTGATGAAGTGAACCGTGAAATTGATAGGTTATGTCGTGAAAACGATATCAATATCGCCTTCAATCAATTGGAAGTGCATTTGCATAACAATCAAGGGGATGAAGTGCAGGAAGTGACCAAGATTATCAAAGATAAAGATAATGATAAAAATGGCGATTAAAAATAACCTGCGTTAATTATCATTCTGACAGGCTGCTTCGGCGGCCTGTTTGTTGAGATAATCCTGCTTAACCATCTCTAATGCTTTTAGGACTGTGTTGGTATCAACTTCAGCCGATTCTAACAAGTAAATTAAATCTACTGCGAGCTGGGTTTCGAGTGGTGCAGTGTCCAGTGTTTCCATTCACGATCCTCTAATCAAAAAATTGGTTTTCTTGGTGCTCGATGGCTTTTTCAATTCGCATTAATGCTTGTCTACAACGGTATAAACGACCGGCTAACGCGGCGAGTTCTTTTTGGCATTGGTGCTGTAAATGTGAGTCAGTTAAGCCACTTAAATAGAGTTCTTTTTCGCTCACCATCGCCTGTAAACGGCGTTCATAATCTTGATGTTGTGATAAACGTTCATATAAATCAACCTGTTCCTTTTTCGTCCGAAAAGAATCTTCTTTTTCCCGTAGCCCTTGTGTAGACAGTTCTCGGGAGATAGCTTGCATTTGATGCACGATTTTTTCGGTTAAAAAATTCACTTGCTGGGCATGGTTCAGGGCAACGCTATTACACAATTGCTGATACAAGGTATTGAGCTCTTTTTGGCAATCACCCAGCTTGGTGGATTTATGGCTAAATAGCTGCATATCAAATCGGGAGTGTGAAAACTCATGGTCTTTGATGGGAGCGACACGCACCGCTAATTCATCAATCTGCTTTCTCAATGCCTCTAACAGAGCCTGTGTTTTCATTTTTTATTCTCAATAAATGTGAAAAGTGGCGGAATATTGATATCCAACAATAAAACTTACAGCAAATAGACGGCTTCTTATTGCATTTTGATGGTAGTTTGCATAGATTCTACCCTTTCGTATTTACTATATTGGTTTTTATTATGACCGCTAAAGAGCAACAACTGCAATTGATTAAAGAAAGTATCGCGACTATCCCTAACTATCCAAAAGAGGGTGTGCTGTTTCGCGATATTACCACACTGTTAAATGACCCGGCGGCTTATCAAGCGACAATCGATATGCTGGTTGAGCATTATCAAAACAAAGGTGTGACCAAAATTGTTGGTACTGAAGCCCGTGGTTTCCTGTTCGGCGCTCCTGTTGCATTACGCTTAGGCGTAGGTTTTGTGCCTGTGCGTAAAAAAGGCAAATTACCGCGTGAAGTTTTAAGTATGACGTATGATCTGGAATACGGCACCGACACACTGGAAATCCACAAAGACAGCATTACCGCACAAGACAACGTGCTGGTGGTGGATGACCTGCTAGCAACCGGCGGTACTGTCGAAGCGACCGTGAAAATGATCAAACAGCTAGGCGCAAAAGTGGTGGATGCTGCTTTCGTTATCGGACTGCCAGATTTAGGTGGTGTAGAGCGTTTAGCCAAAGAAGGCGTTACTTCCTATAGTCTTGTTGAGTTCCCTGGCCACTAATCTGCTCCGCACTCTTCTTACTATTTTTACTGCAGTCTCGCCCAATGGGTTGAGGCTGTGGTAGCATGGTACTATTATTATATTTATCAATGTCCCATGTTGAATAACAGTGGAATCCATGAGCTATCAGGTACTTGCCCGTAAGTGGCGCCCCCAAAAATTTTCAGACGTTGTTGGTCAGCAGCATGTGTTGACTGCACTTGCTAATGGGCTTGAGCACCAACGGCTTCATCACGCTTATCTTTTCTCAGGTACCCGCGGTGTCGGGAAAACCACGATCGCCCGTTTGTTTGCCAAAGGGTTAAACTGCGAAACGGGGATCACGGCAACACCTTGCGGAAAATGCGCCAACTGTTTGGAAATTGAGCAGGGGCGATTTGTTGACCTGATTGAGATTGATGCGGCATCACGCACTAAAGTCGAAGATACGCGAGAGTTACTGGATAACGTCCAGTACGCGCCAGCGCGTGGTCGCTTTAAAGTTTACCTCATTGACGAAGTTCACATGTTGTCGCGCCACAGTTTTAATGCACTGCTTAAAACACTGGAAGAGCCGCCGGAACACGTCAAATTTTTACTTGCCACGACTGATCCGCAAAAACTGCCTGTCACGATTTTATCCCGCTGCTTACAGTTTCACCTGAAAGCGCTGGATGTCCCACAAATCAGTGAACAGCTTGAGTTGATCCTAAATGCAGAAAATATTGAGCACGATACTCGTGCTCGTCAGTTGATTGCCCGCGCGGCAGACGGTAGTTTGCGTGATGCGTTGAGCTTGACTGACCAAGCGATTGCTATGGGGCAAGGTAAGGTCACTGCGGATATCGTGAGCCAAATGTTGGGTACGCTTGACGATGAACAGCCTCTTGCCATTATTGAAGCCCTCGTTCGTGCAGATGGTCTTGGCGTGATGGCTCAAGTGGAGCAAGCTGCTTCCCGTGGCGCTGATTGGGAAAACTTACTGATTGAAATTCTCTCTCAGCTTCATCGTATCGCGATGATCCAATTGCTGCCAGCGGAGCAAGAAACGGACCCTTCCTCTACGGAAGGGCGCCTAAGACAAGTAGCACGATTAATTTCCCCAGCGGATCTTCAACTTTTCTACCAAACCTTGCTGGTGGGGCGTAAAGAACTGACATTCGCACCAGAAAGACGCATGGGCGTGGAAATGGCGCTATTAAGAGCGTTAGCCTTCCACCCAAAGAGTATTATTGAAGAAGTGGAGTTGCCGCCGAAATTAGTTTCAAGAGCGCCAGCACCTGCTTTTCAGCCGGAGCCAGCACCATCAACGGTAAGGCACCCAGCCCCGCAACCGGCGAGCGCAGAGAACTTGCCGGAAAATAGCCCAACATTGCAGCTATTGAAAGCCAGACAGGCACTACAAACGCCACAAAGTGAGGATCCGAGTCCAAAAAAGACTCATCCGGTGACGTCCGAAAGGGCTAAGCCGGCGGTTTCAGCACTTGAACGGCTGGCCGCGGTAACCAGCAAACATCAGCAAAATGTGATGGAAAAAGCGTCACAGAAAACAAAGCCTGCGAAGCCGAAACCTTACCAGTGGAAGCCTCAAAATGGTGAGGTTCTCGACGCAAAAGACACAGTGACAACGCCAACTGAGATCAAAGAGGCGTTGGAATATGAAAAAACCCCTGAATTAGCAATCAAAATCACCGAAGAAGGGCGCAAGCGTGATAGTTGGTCGGGGGAAATCGCGCAATTAAATATTCCGAAGCTAGTTGAACAATTGGCTTTGAATTCATATAAAGAAGAATTGAACGAGTCGCAAATTGTATTGCACTTGCGCTCCGCTCAACGCCATCTTGATAAACCTAACGCCCTAAAAGCGTTGCAAGATGCGTTGAGTGAACATTATGGTCGCCCTGTTGAACTGAAAATCGTTCACGATGATAATACGGCGGTGAAAACGCCGCTGGAATGGCGTCAGGCGATTTATGAAGAGAAACTGGCGCAAGCCCGTCAGTCTATTATTGCGGATAAAACAATTCAAAAATTGCGCGCCATGTTTGATGCGCAGTTGGATGAAGAGAGTATTCGCCCCGTTTAACGCTACAGTTGCGAATCTGTAGCCTCAGTTGTGAGAGAAAACTATGTTTGGTAAAGGTGGATTGGGTAACCTGATGAAACAGGCCCAGCAAATGCAAGATAAAATGCAGAAAGTTCAGGAAGAAATCGCTCAACTCGAAGCTACTGGCGAATCTGGTGCTGGCTTAGTCAAAGTGACCATCAACGGTTCACATAACTGCCGTCGTGTTGAAATCGATCCTAGCCTGTTAGAAGACGATAAAGATATGCTGGAAGACTTGATTGCTGCGGCATTCAACGATGCTGCGCGTCGTATCGAAGAAACACAAAAAGAAAAAATGGCTAGCGTATCCAGCGGTATGCAACTGCCACCAGGCTTTAAGATGCCATTCTAATGCAAACGAGTCCGCTTCTTGAATCATTGATGGAAGCGCTGCGCTGTCTCCCCGGTGTGGGACCCAAGTCAGCGCAGCGAATGGCTTTCCAACTTCTGCAACGTGACCGTAGTGGCGGAATGCGTTTGGCTCAGTCGCTGACTCGTGCAATGTCCGAAATCGGGCATTGCCGCGACTGCCGCACATTTACTGAGCAAGACACCTGCAATATCTGCGATAACCCGCGCCGTCAGCAGAATGGGCTGATTTGCGTTGTGGAAAGTCCCGCAGATATCTACGCTATCGAGCAAACTGGTCAATTCTCGGGTCGTTATTTCGTACTCATGGGGCATTTGTCGCCATTAGACGGTATTGGACCTATGGATATCGGGCTGGATAGGCTCGAAGAGCGACTGGCATCGGAAAACATCTCTGAAGTGATTTTGGCGACCAACCCGACAGTAGAGGGGGAGGCGACGGCAAACTATATTGGGCAGATGTGTGCGCAGTATGGGGTGGCGGCGAGCCGGATTGCGCATGGGGTGCCTGTTGGCGGAGAGTTGGAAATGGTTGACGGAACCACTCTTTCTCACTCGTTGGCGGGGCGCCAACGGCTCTAAAGTCCTCGTCATACTTTGCGCCGTAGCGTTGTTGTCTTCATGCATCAACCCTAGTCACATACTTGTGTATGCTCCTAGGGATTGTTCTTATCCTCGTCATATTTCAAATTGTAGGGGTGTTGGCTGCACAACCTCACCCTAGTCACATACTTCAGTATGCTCCTAGGGATAAGCTTGCTTGCCGCCTACCTACAACTTTGAACTATTTAGAGGATGATGGTAGGGAGTAGGCTTTTAAAAATAAATTCAAAAGCAAAGTAAAACAAAATCCTTAATTCAAAAAAAACTGCCAAGAAAAAGCATCGTAGTTTTTGGTCATTTCCTTTCGTTCATATTAATTTGGCTGCTAATTTGTGGTTAGTGGTTGAATTCTATTTTTTTGTCCCCAAATTAGTTTCCATCGATAAGTCAAAACTAACTATTAGATTGATGATATAGAGGCGATTAATGAGTATGAAAGGACAAGAAACTCGTGGGTTTCAATCAGAAGTCAAACAACTGCTCCAGTTGATGATCCACTCTCTTTACTCAAACAAAGAAATTTTTCTGCGTGAGCTAATTTCCAACGCATCCGATGCGGCGGATAAACTGCGTTTTCGTGCATTATCTAAGCCTGAACTGTATGAAAATGACGGTGAACTGCGTGTGCGTATTAGCGCAGACAAAGACAAAGGTACTCTCACTATCAGTGATAACGGCATCGGTATGAGCCGTGAAGAAGTGATTGAAAACTTAGGGACCATCGCTAAATCAGGCACTAAATCATTTTTAGAATCATTAGGCAGCGACCAAGTCAAAGATAGCCAAATGATCGGCCAATTCGGTGTGGGTTTCTACTCCGCATTCATCGTTGCCGATAAAGTCACCGTACGCAGCCGTGCAGCGGGTGCTGATGCGAGCGAAGGGGTATTCTGGGAATCTGCTGGCGAAGGTGAATACACTATCGCAGATATCGAAAAAGCCGATCGCGGAACCGAAATTACCCTGCACTTACGTGATGACGAAAAAGAGTTTTTAGATAACTGGCGCTTACGTTCTGTTATCAGCAAGTATTCTGACCATATTGCACTGCCCGTTGAAATCGAAGAGAAAAACGAAGAAGACGGCACGGTTACTTGGGAAAAAATTAACCAAGCAAAAGCGCTGTGGACTCGCAGTAAATCTGAAATTTCGGATGAAGAATATGTGGAATTCTACAAGCATATCTCCCACGACTACGCAGACCCACTAACTTGGGCGCATAACCGTGTGGAAGGGAAGCAAGAATATACCAGCCTGCTGTATATTCCATCTCAAGCGCCATTTGATATGTGGAACCGCGACCAGCGCCATGGTTTAAAACTGTATGTTCAACGCGTCTTTATTATGGATGATGCTGAGCAATTTATGCCTAATTACCTGCGTTTCGTTCGTGGGGTATTGGATTCCAACGATTTACCGTTGAACGTTTCCCGTGAAATTCTGCAAGACAGCGCTCTGACGCGTAACTTGCGCAGCGCACTGACAAAACGTGTTCTGCAAACACTGGAAAAACTGGCGAAAAACGATGCAGAGAAATACCAAACTTTCTGGCAGCAATTCGGTCTGGTCATGAAAGAAGGTCCTGCGGAAGATATGGGGAACGGTGAAGCGATTGCAAAACTGCTGCGCTTTGCGACCACCCATAACGACAGTAGCGTACAAAATGTTTCGCTGGAAGACTACGTAAGCCGCATGGTGGAAGGTCAGGATAAGATTTACTTTATCACTGCCGATAGTTACGCCGCTGCGAAAAGCAGCCCGCATTTAGAGCTGTTCCGTAAGAAAGGCATCGAGGTTCTGCTGTTATCTGATCGCATTGACGAATGGATGATGAACTATCTCTCTGAGTTTGATGGTAAACAGTTCCAATCTGTGAGCAAAGCCGACGAGTCATTAGATAAGTTAGCGGATGAAAACAAAGCGGAACAAGAAGAAGCAGAGAAGCAGTTAGAGCCATTTGTTGAGCGCGTGAAAACCTTCTTGGGCGACCGTGTGAAAGAGGTTAAATTGACTCACCGTTTAACCGATACACCAGCCATTGTGACCACCGATGCGGATGAAATGAGCACTCAAATGGCGAAATTATTCGCTGCTGCGGGTCAAGCGGCGCCAGAAGTGAAATATAACTTCGAGCTGAACCCGAACCATGCATTGGTGAAAAAAGCCTCTGAAGTGGAAGATGAAAGCGTGTTTGCAGATTGGGTGGATGTACTACTCGATCAAGCTTTACTGGCAGAGCGCGGTACGCTGGAAGATCCAAACTTATTTATCAAAAAAATCAACGAATTACTTTTAAAGTAGTCCATTAAGGTATTTTCGTTTTCGAACATAAACCACGTAAAAAAGCAATTTTTTGCGTGGTTTTTTTCTTTTGCGAAAAAAGATAAATGGGAAAACGTTTACGTGTCTTCTTGAGTCAGATGGCATGCTAATGGTATGGTAGAGCGTTTTCTTTTCAAATTATAAAAAACTAAATAGCAAGGGGTTTACGCAATGCGTATCATTCTGCTTGGCGCTCCAGGCGCTGGTAAGGGCACTCAAGCTCAATTTATTATGGAGAAGTTTGGGATCCCTCAGATTTCAACCGGCGACATGCTACGTGCCGCGGTAAAATCAGGGAGCGAATTAGGTTTACAAGCTAAAGAGCTGATGGATAACGGCAAATTAGTGACTGATGAACTGGTTATCGCATTAGTGAAAGAGCGCATCAAACAAGATGACTGTCGCAATGGCTTCTTGTTGGATGGGTTCCCGCGTACCATTCCTCAAGCGGATGCAATGAAAGAAGCAGGCATCAACGTTGATTACGTTTTAGAATTTGATGTTCCTGACGAAATCATTGTTGAACGTATCATTGGTCGCCGTGTTCACGCACCTTCAGGTCGTGTTTATCACGTCACTTTCAACCCACCTAAAGTTGAAAACAAAGATGACGTAACTGGCGATGAATTAACTATCCGTAAAGACGACCAAGAAGACACGGTTCGTAAACGTTTAGTTGAATATCATGCACTGACTGCGCCATTAATCGCTTACTATCAAAATGAAGCGAAAGCGAGCAGCACTCAGTACTTCAAGTTAGACGGTACTCGTAAAGTGACTGAAGTGAGCGCAGAGTTAGCAAAAATTTTAGGCTAATTTTTCTTGGCGCGATCTAAATAGTTCTAAGTAGATCTCAATAAATAAGGCAGCGCAAAACGCTGCCTTTCTTTTTGTGCCACAAGTTGGCAAAATTAGTTATCAAAATCTGTTATTGTTGGGAATGATTATCAATTAGGAGCTGTTCTAATGTTAGAAAAAAAATATGGAATTCTATTGGTAAATTTGGGAACGCCCGATGCCCCAACAACAACAGCCGTTAAACGCTATTTAGCTGAATTCTTAACTGACCCGCGTGTTATTGATGTTTCCCCATTGATTTGGAAGCCTATTTTATATGGTGCTATTTTGCCAATCCGCGCTTCCAAAGTGGCAAAACTTTATGGCTCAATTTGGATGGATGAAGGCTCGCCATTATTAGTTTATTCACAGCGTCAAAAAGAAAAATTATCTGCATTTTTTCCTAATACACCGATTGAGCTGGGAATGACTTACGGCTCGCCGTCAATAAAGAGTGCTATCGACAGCTTGATTGAGCAAGATGTGACGGAATTAGTGGTTTTACCGCTGTATCCACAATATTCCTGCACCACGACGGCTGCCGTCTATGAGGCTATCACTCGCGCTTTTAAACCTATGCGGACTATCCCGTCGGTGCAATTTATCCGTAGTTACGCCACTCATCCCGCGTATATTCAAGCCTTAGCGGAATCCATCGAAGCCAGTTTTGCTAAACACGGTGAACCAGATAGGTTGATCCTCTCTTTCCACGGTATCCCGCAGCGTTACTGCGACTCAGGGGATATTTATGATAAAGAGTGTGAGCAAACCACCGAATTATTAAAGCAAGCCCTGAAATTCCCAAGTGACCGAGTGTTAATGACTTACCAATCTCGATTTGGGCGTGAACCGTGGTTAAGCCCATACACTGACCAGACGATGAAAAAGTTACCGTCAGAGGGTGTTAAGTCAGTGCAAGTGGTTTGCCCAGGGTTTTCGGTGGATTGTTTAGAAACATTAGAAGAAATTAGCGAGCAAAATAAAGAATTTTTCTTACATAATGGTGGTGAGCAATATCGTTATATTCCTGCACTGAATGACAGCGATATCAGCATTAATATGATTCAGTTAATTCTGAAAAATCACTTAGAAAGAGTGATTTCATAGGTAATTTCATAAAGAAGGTTAATGGTTATATCCAAAACTTAAATTTTGACTATAATTATGACCTCAATATTCAATGGTACAATTTAGAGTGCGTTGTTTGGAATTAACATGACTGAAAAAACCAATTTATCTCCAGAATTAAAAAAACAGCTAGAGCAAGATCCGCAATATAAATTGCAGCACAATGATGAAATAGATCTCATGGCGTTGATAGCGGTTCTGTTTAAGAATAAATTATTGATTATTATTGCAACAGTCATTGTTACCGCACTGAGTATTGGGGTTGTCAAAATGTTACCTCAGAAGTGGACGAGTGAAGCGGTTATTATCCCACCAACGTCTGAAGAGGTAAAAGAAGCTAATGAATTTTCAGCACGCTTAAATGCATTAGGCATGGAAGTTGACTTAGGTTCTCAGCGTATTTACAACGAATTTATTGTTCAATACCGCTCTAAAGTTAACCAAGAAGCTTTCGTTAAAAGCACCGACTATTTTAAAACACTACTTGATAAACTTGAGAATAAAAATGATCCGCTCGAGGTTCAACGTTTAGTGAATCGTATCATTGCGGATTCGATTAAACTGAAATACAACGGTAAAGAAAAAGACAGTGATGATAGCGACATCGTACTGTCATTTACCGCGCCAACAGCGGTTGAAGCGCAAGATTTAATGGATGGGTATATTCGTTATACGGCGAGTATTGTCCGTAAAAGAATGAAAACTGAAGTGGATAATGCGATTGCACGCCAACTGATTTATAGCGTTGAAGCATTAAAACAAGATACCACCAAAATCCAGATTTCTTATGACGTTAAAATTGAGCGTTTAAAACGTGCTATTACCATCGCGAAAGCCGCTGGAATTACACGTCCAATCGCAAGAGATTCAGTGGCAATTAATGATGACCCTGATTATCCAATTGCATTAGGTTCAGAAGCGTTAGAAGAAAAATTGGGGATTGAGTTAAAGAACCGCGACTTAGCGCTGATCAGTGAAAAACTGCAAAATGCAAAAGTCTATATTGAAAACTTAAACTCACTCACAACTAAAGAATTAGAGTTTGAGCCAGTGAGATTTATTCTGACTCCGGATTTACCGATTACTAAAGACTCACCTAAATCGATGCTTATCGTGGCATTAGGCGCTATTCTTGGCTTTATTATGAGCTGTGCGTTTGTGCTAGGTCGTGACCTATACCGTAACTATAATCAGCAAAATACTCGCCGTAAGTAATCACTCTAAAGCGTTATAAATACCTAACCGGCACCTTTTTATCGAAGGGTGCCGGTTTTGTTTTATCGTGTTAGAATACGGAAATGTTCCTTTTTTAATGTTCCCAATATGAAATTCCCCGGTCAACGCAAATCTAAACATTACTTTCCCGTCTCTCTCAGAGATCCTCTTTTACAACCGATGAAAGAGATGCTCTCTGACGATGAAAACTGCAAATCGTATATTGTGGGTATCGACCAAACGCTCGTCGATATTGAAGCCAAAATTGATGATGAATTTATTGAACGTTATCAATTAAGTAAAGGTCACTCTTTAGTTATCGAAGACGATGCGGCTGAAGCGCTCTACAAAGAGCTCACCGATAAGAAACTGATCACCCATGAGTTTGCAGGCGGCACAATAGGGAATACACTTCACAATTACTCTGTCTTAGCCGATGACCGCTCCGTCTTATTGGGCACGATGTGCAACAATATTCAGATTGGTAGTTATGCTTATCGCTACCTATGCCATACTTCAAGCCGTATGGATCTAAACTACCTACAAGGGGTAGATGGCCCTATCGGGCGTTGTTTTACGCTCGTGACTGATAACGGTGAACGTACGTTTGCTATTAGCCCGGGGCATATGAACCGCTTACACCCCGATAGCATTCCTGAAGAGATTATTGCAGGCGCATCAGCGCTGGTATTAACGGCTTATTTAGTGCGTTGTAAGCCGGGGGAAACCATGCCGGATGCGACGATGCAAGCTATCCATTATGCGAAAAAACATAATGTTCCCGTGGTACTGACATTGGGAACCAAGTTTGTTATCGCTCAAGACCCGCAATTCTGGCGTGATTTCCTTAAAGATCATGTCTCAGTAGTCGCCATGAACGAAGATGAAGCCTTGGAATTAACCGGTTTTAGTGATCCCCTATTGGCATCTAATATGGCGCTGGATTGGGTTGACCTTGTTCTGTGTACAGCAGGACCTTCAGGGCTGTATATGGCAGGCTTTACGGAAGAAGAATATAAACGTAAAACTCAGCACCCATTACTGCCGGGAGCAATTGCTGAATTTAACCTGTATGAATTTAGCCGCGCGATGCGCATGCAAGATTGCAAACAACCGCGTCGCATTTTCTCTCATATTGAACCTTATATGGGCGGTCCCGAAAAAATCATGAACACCAATGGTGCGGGTGATGGAGCTTTATCTGCGTTACTGCATGATATTACGGCGAACTCTTATCACCGTTCAAATGTGCCTAATTCCAGTAAGCACGAGCGTCAATATCTCACTTATTCCTCACTGGCACAGGTGTGTAAGTATGCGAACCGTGTAAGTTATCAAGTGCTTTCTCAGCATTCACCGCGCTTAACTCGCGGGCTACCAGAAAAAGAAGATAGCTTAGAAGAGTCCTATTGGGATCGCTAACTTGGAATAAGTAATGCTGAAATAAAAAAACACCTCGAATGAGGTGTTTTTGTTTTTATCATGATGCTAACTATTACGCTTCTTTGGCGATCCCCGCAGGGTGCTCAGCTTTAACCGCCTCAACCGCTTTCTCATCTTCTTGTTCATAGCGCATCGCTTGTGGAACAGAGATTTTAATCGCAATAAATACCGCTAAGAAACCGCCCACTAATTTACCTAACAGAATTGGTAGCACCAATGTGGGTTGGAAGTTTGCGGTAAAGGCTAAGTGGTCGCCAATCGTCGCTTGAGCACAGACCCCAAAGGCTACGCACAACACTTTATCCCTTGCACGCATTTCTTTGAATAAGTGGTAAGTTGCAATGATATTTGCCATCACCATGATGAAACCCAGAGAACCTGTATCGCTCAGTTTTAATCGGCGGCTGAGTGCGCTGACTAGTGGCTTGCAGTAACGTTGGAACAGGTAACAGATAGGGAATGTACCTGCGAGCATGATCCCGATATAACCTGCAATCTCGATCGCACGGAATAACTCATTTTGATCGGCAAATAGTGGATCGAATCCCCAAGCCCCAAAGACTTTACTAAATACGCCGGTAAAATGTTCCACAATGGAGAAGGCTAATACTAATTTCACGAATGCATCCATGATCTTACCGAAGATCAGAAAGCCCGTAACCATTAGCATTGGACGATATTTTAATCCCGCAGCCAGCAAGAAACAGAAAACGAATAGCGGCATTAAATATTGCAGCATCGTCAAGAAATCAAGGGTGAGTTGATGAGTGGCTGGGGAGTTAGTCGAAATAATATCGCGAACAGGGATATTATTCAGTGTGATCAACAGCAATGAAGCCAATACCCCGAATGGGATTGAGATCAATCCTGCCATTGCCCCTAAGGCTAAATATTTGTGATCTTTACGATTTAACATCGTTAAACCAACGGGGATCAGATAAACAATGGTTGCCCCAGAGGTATAACCGATCAACATCGCAGTGATCCACATATCGCGATTCGTCGTTAAGGCGTCTGCTAACTGATATCCGCCCATATCTACCGCGATAATGGATAGTGCTGCGATAGAAACATCAGAGCCAACAGAGCTAAATACTGGTCCTAAGATGTAAGATATCAATTGTGAAAGTAGCGGAACGGCAGCCATGATCCCTGCTTGAGCGAGAAACACGGGACCAATAGAAAAAATACCGTTTACAAACTCTTTTCCGAGGTCGCTGGCAGGTCTGACAATCGATGCAACAGCGCCAATCACGGCGCCGCACATGATTAAGTAGATAATATAGTTTCCGAATTCGGCCATAGTAGGGTTTCCTTTCTTTTTTATTGTTGGAAGAATTAATTTCTTAGCTGGCGAGAACGGGCAATAATGTCGCGATACTGTTCCATTACGCCTTGCATGTTGGTGCCGTCTGGGCGCGTGACACTGGTGTTGCGTCGTATCGCCATTTCATGGCTTATTCCCAAACCTTTACGAGCAAGCAAGGCAGCCCCGAGTGCTGTGACTTCACGATTTGCTGGTGCTTCAATATTTTTTTGTAATAAATTGGCTAAAAACTGCTTAAAGTACTGATTTGACGATAACCCTCCATCGACTGAAATGGACTGACCTAATGGAGAGATTTTCTCCATTGCGAAAATAACTTCGGCGGAGCGGGCGGCTATTCCTTCTAAGACCGACTGCATCATATCTTTCTTATCGGTATCTAATGAGAGTCCCGCCCATAAGCCGGCAGCGCTGCGATCCCAATAAGGACAGCCTAAGCCTGAAAGTGCAGGTACAAACGCTAAACCACGTTTAATCGCGGGTTCATCACGAAAATCTGAAAGTTCATCAAAATCCTCAAATAGGCCGATTTTACGTGCCCAGTTGATTGCTGAGGCGGCGTTATACACACCACCATCTAAACCGAAAACAGGGGCTTCACCTGGGAATTTCCAGCAAAGTGTGGGTAACAATCCGCTTTGATGAGTTTGTGGGATATCGCTCCCCGTCAAGGCTTGCAAGAAGGCGCCAGTACCAAAGGTAATCTTGGCATCTCCTTTTTGGCGGCAACCATGACCAAATGTTCCAGCAAATTGGTCGACAATAATGGCGGTCACTGGCGTGAGATGCCCGTCGAGATTGACAGCACCAAAGTCACCGATATTGTCACGCAGCGGTGGCAAACAGTGGATTGGCACCCCAAAAATTTCACACAGCTGTGGATCCCACTCGAGGGTATGAATGTTGAGTAAAGAGGTACGTGATGCGGAGTTATAATCCGTCACAAAAACATCGCATAAACGGTCAAGGAAAAATGCATCCATAGTGCCTATGCGTAGGCGGTTTTTATCCGCAAGGGATTTAGCCCCTACCACATTCTCCAGAATCCATCCCATTTTACTGGCTGAAAAATAAGGGTCTAAGGGTAGTCCCGATTTTGATTGGACAAGCGGCTCAAGCCCCGCATCTTTAAGCTGCTGGATGGTTTTTTCAGTACGCAGATCTTGCCAAACAATCGCGTTATAAAGGGGGCGCTTGGTCTGAGCATCCCACGCAACAATACTTTCGCCTTGATGACAAATACCAATAGCATCAACAACTTCACAACTATTTAGACACTTGATGATGTTCGTTAGGATCTCTTCAGGATCGTGCTCAACCCAACCACTGTTTAAGGTGATTTGCTTGTGTGGAATACTCATCGGGGAATGGTAATGGCCGCCTTCTTCAAAGACGACGACCCGGGTTCCCGTTGTTCCCTGATCGATAGCGGCATAACGTTGATTGAGCATCGCTGAATTTCCCAGTGTTATAAATGTTGTAAATAGGTTTGTTTTTTTGCTTACTATCGTTTAATCGGAAATAAAATCCACAAAAAACTCACAATAACTTCTGTGAATGTGAGAACTGTCACAATAAGATAACAATGTGAGAAGTTTTTGGAGTGTTATTGTGATTTGTGTTGTTTTATGTATTGAGGTTGTGGGAATTATGTGGTTTTATGTGTCCAAGTTTTATATTAAGGATTTCAGCCATGAATGCTAATAATAAAAAAATGTGGGATGTCATTGTCATCGGCGGGGGTGTCATTGGCTGTGCAGTGACCCGAAAATTCACATTGATGGGCGCTAAAACTCTGCTGTTAGAGCGTGGTGGCGATATTTTATCAGGAGCAAGTAAAGCAAATAGCGCGTTGTTACATACCGGTTTTGATGCCACACCAGGGACATTAGAATTGGAATGCATGCAAGATGGGTATCAGGAATTCATTGATATTAGAGAAAAAATGAATTTACCGTTACTCAAAACAGGCGCGTTAGTCGTGGCTTGGAACGAAGAGCAGCTCAATAAGCTGCCGGGTATTGTAGAGCAAGCACACACTAACAACGTCATGGATGTGGGAATAATAGATAAAGAAGAGCTTTATCGTCGAGAACCTCATTTAGCGGAGGGTGCGCTGGCAGCGGTTGAAGTTCCGGGTGAATCGGTAATTGATCCATGGAGCACGCCACTGGCGTATTTAACTCAAGCCGTAAAACACGGTGCAGAGTACCAATTTCATTGTGAAGTGACTGCGGGTGAGCTAAATGCGGGAATTTGGACATTATCCACATCAAAAGGTGAGTTTTCTGCCCGATTAGTGATTAACTGTGCCGGTATTAATGGGGATATCGTGGAATCTATCTGCCACCCATCACCATTTGAGATTAAACCGCGTAAAGGTCAATTTTTGGTATACGACAAAGCAGCAGCGGCAGATATCAATGCGATCATTTTGCCAGTACCCACCGCGATTACTAAAGGTGTTCTGTTATCGAAGACCATTTTCGGTAACTTATTGTTAGGCCCAACAGCGGAAGAACAGCAAGACCGCTGGAAAGCGGAAGTGAAGCAAGAGGTCTTGCAAGCTTTAATCGACCAAGGCTCACGCATGTTGCCATCACTGCATAATTACAGCGTGACGGCCACCTATGCCGGATTACGCCCCGCCACGGAAGAAAAATATTATCGAATTAATGATTATCCCGAAAAGCAGTGGATATGTGCTGGGGGAATTCGCTCAACGGGCTTAACGGCAGCGTTGGGGGTCGCCAATCACTTAGGGAAACTTTACCAAGAGAATTTTGACGCATTATTTGAGCTATCACCGCCAACTGAATTAATTTGGCCTAAGATGCCGATGCTCTCTGAATATGATGAACGTGATTACCAATGTAAAAATAATGGCGGCATTGTGTGCCATTGTGAATTAGTGACTCAACGAGAAATTGAAGCCGCGTTTGATTCTGACATTCCACCAGAATGTTTAGGCGCACTTCGTCGTCGAACTCGCGTCATGATGGGGCGTTGTAACGGTTTTTATTGTAGCAGTCAGGTCGCTGAAATTATTAACGGTCGCTTTGACAATACCTTAGCGGTGGAGGCAGTGAAATGAGCTTAAATTACGATGTGATCATTATTGGCTCAGGGCCGGCGGGTATCGCGGCAGCACAAACATTACGTCGCCGTGGTATTCATAATATTGCGATTTTAGAGCGTGAAGCCCATGCAGGTGGTGTTCCTCGTCATTGCCAACATCCCACTTTCGGTTTGTTAGTGTTTAAACGCCCAATGAAAGGCAACCTGTTTGCGGAAAAAATTGTTAATAATTTAGGGGATACACCAATACTAACGCGTTGTACTGTGACGCAATTACAACCTAATGGCACTTTAACAGTCACAACTCCTGATGGCGTGGTTGAGATGCGCGGTAAACGCATTTTGATTGCAACAGGCGTTCGCGAAACACCACGTCACCCACGCTTAGTTTCTGGCTTGCGCCCTCAAGGTATTTTAACTGCGGGTGCGCTACAACAATTTGTCTATTTAAAAGGGCAAAAACCGTGTTTGAACCCAGTGATCGTTGGCAGTGAGTTAGTCAGTTTCTCTGCATTATGGACATTAAAAAATGCGGGCGTAAAAGCGAAAGCCATGATTGAAAGTGGCGAACGAATTCTGGCATTCAAGCCGGCTTCATTGTTTGCTAAAGCCATGGGAACCCCAGTATATGTGAATAGCAAAATCACCGAAATTGGCGGTTTAGAAAGAGTCGAATATGTGATGGTGGAAACTGCAGGGCAAATACGCAAAATTGAGTGCGACTCTGTGATTTTTACCGGGGGCTTTGTGGGCGAAAATACGTTAATTCGTAAAAGCCACCTGAATTTTGAGGCTAGTACAGGCAAACCTGTTACTGACCAGCATAGCCGCTGTTCTGATGGTAGTTATTACGCGGCGGGTAACATGCTGCACCCTGCGGATATGGGGGATCAGTGCTACCAAGAAGGTGAGATCACCGGCGGGTATATTGCAGATGATTTATTAGCCAATCACCATCAAACGGATGTACAGCAAGGAAATAGATTGCCGATTCGATTTGCTGAGCCAATTCGTTTTACGGTACCTGCATGCATCAACATGTCCGAAAATACGGCGAAAAATGTGGATTTCAATATTCAAGTCAACATGGCGATAACGGGAACAATCCGTGTGATGGCAGGTAATACCGTGCTGTATGAAAAGCATCGTCGCTGCTTACCGACTCGTCGTATTTTGCTGAAAAATATCGATTTAACAAAAATCCAAGCGAGTGCTACTGAAATTACTGTCACTGTTGTATAGTGCTGGAAATGTTAAATGGTCAGAAGGATTAAACTATGTGTGAGGGACGCTCCTCAAAAGTACGACACCAAACCATCATTGAGATGTTATCGACTCAAGGTCAGGTGTATGTACAGGAGCTTGCAACGCATTTTAATGTGGCGCAAGAAACTATCCGCCGTGATCTGAGTAAGCTTGAAACTCAAAAATTATTAAAGAAAGTTCACGGTGGGGCTGTCAATATTCAGTCTAAATTTGAGCGTAATTTTACAGAACGAGCGCAAGCTGCGGTTGATGAAAAGAAAGCGATAGCAGCAAAAGCGGCGGAATTAATTAAGCCCGGAGACACACTGTTTATTGATTTTGGTACGACGACCTTTGAGTTTAGCCAACGCATTAAGTCGATTGATAATATAACGGTGATAACAAACTCACCGTTGTTAGCGAGTACATTGCAGGAAAACCCTACCATCGAAACGATTTTGATTGGTGGGCAATTTAATGCGGCACAAAATGCCTGCTTAGGCGCAATCGCATTAAAGAATATTACGGAATTTTTCGCAGATTATGCGGTTATCGGCGCTGGCGCTTTTCATCCTCAGCATGGTGTGATGGATCAACACGTTGATGAGGCTGCCATTGCACAAAAAATGCAGGAAAACAGTGATAAGCTGATGGTGTTAGCTGATGGAACAAAAGCCCATAAGCATGCGATTAACTTTGTGGCTGGGTGGGATAATATTGATTATCTCATTACTACCACTAAAGACTTTAAATTAGCTGAAAATAAAAAACGCCCGAAAACCAAAATTATTATTGCAGATATTCTGTAAGCCATAAAAATCAAAGCATTACCCATTTAATTTATACCCTATGGAAAATAATTCATGTATTTTTCATAGGATTACTTTGCTCAAAATTCGTTAAATACGACACTAGGAATTAAAATGAAACTTTATTTTATTGCGTGCCCATATTCTGATCCTGATAGCAATGTTGTGGAAATGCGTTTTCAAGCTTGTACCCAATATGCAGCGGAATTAGCGCTTAAAGGAATTGCAACCTATAGCCAAATTACCATGACTCACCCGATCAATCAGTACTTAGCTTCGCAAGGGCAAAAAGTGGCATGGTCAGCGATTGATATGGAATTTTTAAAGCGTTGCGATGGTTTGATTGTTCTGACGCTGGCGGGATGGGAAAAAAGTGGTGGTGTTGCCGCAGAAATTCAATTCTTCAAAGATAAAGGTTTACCTGTGTGGACTGACAGTGAATTTGCTGAACAAATGCTGAATTCATAATAAAAAAAGCCGTAACGTTAATCAGTTACGGCTTTTTTGTTTTCAATTAAAAATGAACTTAATTGACACTGAACTTAGTGGCTCGGTTTTAGATACTCATCCAAATTTTTGCCATCTGGGTTGTGATTATCTTTATCCTTATCATCTGGGATAGCACAACCAAATTCAGCCACATCATTGCACATTAACGTGGTGATAGATTTTGCAATCTCATGTTCACCAATAATAATGTGGTCTGCACCGCGTTCTCTAATAAAGCTGACTTCATCATCATAGTGGGCGCGTACGACCACGGTGATATTCGGATTCAGCTCTTTGGCGGTAGCCACAATTTCACCTGCTTCATAACCGTTTGGAATGGTTAGTAACAGGGATTTTGCACATTCAATACGGGCAAGGCTTAGGATATCTTTACTAGCACCATTACCTAAGATGGCACTGAAACCATTTTCAGCCAGCTCTTCAAAGCGTGCACGGGTATCTTCAACCACAACCAGTGGGATTTCACGACGACGCAGTTTATCAGCCAGCATGCCACCAACGCGACCGTAACCAACTATCACTGCATGACCACAAATATCCACTGGGATCTGAGTCTCTTCTTCCAGTGTTTCTTCCAGAAGCTGCTCTTCGATGGTCTCGGTTTTTTCCAGATATTTATCCAACAGGCTGAATAACACTGGGTTTAGCATGATAGAGACAATCGCACCGGCTAATACCAAGTTTTGAGCGTCTTTATCCATTACCCCGAGTGCCAGACCCATTCCCGCCAAAATAAAGGCAAACTCACCAATTTGAGCCAAGCTGACAGAAATGGTTAATGCGGTACGGCGTGAGTGCCCAAACATGCGTACGAGCACCAGCGCGGCGGCAGATTTACCAATAATAATGATACCGAGAACAGCGATGATCCCTAACGGTTGCTCAATGAGAACCACTGGGTCGAATAACATCCCGACAGACACGAAGAACAGTACTGCAAACGCATCGCGTAGCGGTAAAGTGTCCTGAGCCGCACGATGGCTCAGCTCTGATTCATTCAGCACCATGCCTGCGAAGAATGCGCCTAATGCGAAGGAAGCGTCAAAAATCGCGACAGCAGCATAGGCGATACCTAATGCAAGCGCTAAAACCGCAAGCGTAAACAGTTCACGAGAACCTGTTGATGCTGTGCGAGATAAAATCCATGGGATAACTTTTCGCCCGATGACAATCATAATGACGATAAAGGCAACGACTTTACCGATTGTCCATCCAAGGCTCATGGCTAATTCGCCAAAACTGGCTTCATTACTATCCATGATCCCTGCGGCAGCAGGTAACAGTACCAAGGCGAGAACCATGGCTAAATCTTCAACGATTAACCAGCCAATAGCGATTTGCCCGCGTTGACTTTCAATGAGTTGCCGCTCTTCAAGTGCACGTAGTAATACAACGGTACTTGCTGTTGACAGACAGAGACCAAAGACAATTCCCGTAAATACGCCCCAACCGAATAACATCGATAAGCCAAGACCTAATAAAGTCGCGACGGCTATTTGAGCGATGGCGCCGGGGATGGCAATTGCTTTTACGGCTAATAAATCTTTCAATGAGAAATGTAGACCAACACCAAACATCAAAAGAATAACCCCGATTTCAGCGAGTTCAGGGGCTAGGGTGGTGTCTGCAACAAAACCGGGGGTAAAAGGACCCGCTAATACACCCGCGGCAAGATAACCGACAAGTGGCGAAATTTTTAAGCGCTGCGCGAGCATGCCTAATATATATGCAAGGGCGAGACCACCAACAATGGTTGTAATTAAGGGCGTTGAATGCTCCATTAAGTCTCCTCTGGTTTGTTTATGAATAAAAAGGTGGGTACATGCCTTTGGCTTTCAAAATGTTGATGACGTTAATCACCATTTTGAAATACAAATTGCGTGTTTATCTATTTTAGCGGTTTTGAAAACAAATTTCTTTAAAAAATTGCCTAGTTTCTAAAAAAAAATCGAGCTGATAGGGCTAAATCGTTACAAGCTTTTTATTTTAGTCGTTTTTATGGAAGTCTTTTGTGAAATAAAGGAAGGGTTATCCATACTTATAAAAACATAAGTATGGATAAAATAAGGTAATAAGCCTATTTGTTGTTTATATTTGGTAACAATACAGTAAAAATACCCAATAATGGTAGAAAGGCACAATATTGATAAACTTGCTCAATGCTGGTTTGGTCAGCAATATGACCCAAGACAGCGGCACCAACGCCCCCCATACCAAAGGCTAAACCAAAGAATAGCCCTGAAACCATCCCTGTTTTACCTGGGATCAATTCTTGTGCGTATACCAAAATAGCCGAGAATGCTGAGGCTAAAATCATCCCGATAATCACCGTCAGGACGCCCGTCCAGAAGAGTGACGCGTGAGGTAAAATCAACGTAAATGGGGCAACGCCAAGGATAGAAAACCAGATAACATACTTACGCCCAATTTTATCGCCAACAGGACCACCAATCATGGTACCCGCCGCAACGGCGAATAAAAATACAAACAAGTGAATTTGAGCGTTTTGTACTGAAACACCAAACTTATCGATTAAATAGAAAGTGTAGTAGCTGCTAATGCTCGCTAAATAGAAATACTTTGAGAAAATTAAAACTAATAAAACGCTGAGCGAGCCAACCACGACTTTGCGAGGCAGTACTTTAACTTCTCCGTGAATAACAGGCTTTTTCTTTGCAGCGCGATGCTGCTGTTTATACCAACTGCTAACTTGCAAAAGAATAATAATGGCGAGTAGTGCCGCGAACGAGAACCAACCGATGTTGCCTTTACCATAAGGTTCAATGATCAGTGCGGCAAGTAGAGGACCTAATGATGCTCCGAGGTTGCCGCCCACTTGGAAAAAGGATTGGGCTAAACCATGGCGTCCACCAGATGCCATCCGTGCGACTCTTGATGATTCAGGATGGAAGACAGAAGAGCCAGTACCCACTAACGCAGCGGCTATCAAGATGGTTGGGAAGGTTTCTGCCATCGCTAATAGCAGTAAGCCCGACAAGGTAAAGCTCATGCCTATCGGTAAGGAATAGGGTTGAGGGTGTTTATCCGTGTAATAACCAATAATCGGCTGTAAAAGTGATGCCGTGACTTGGTAAGTGAGGGTGATCATCCCAATTTGAGCGAAGCTAAGGGAAAAATCAGATTGTAATAAGGGATAAATCGCTAATATTAGCGACTGGATCATGTCATTTAGTAAATGAGAGACACTGATTGCCGTCAGGATACTGAAAACGGTTTTCCCCGTTTTATTGGCGGGTTTGGCGCCGCCATTCGCTGCTGTTTGCTCACTCATGATCATCACTTTAGTTTGTTGCGTAATTGTAACCAATATAACTAATATAGAAATTATTTAAATGGCAATATGAGTGGCATGGGTAAATTGATGGAAAATATTAGTCGATCCAGATCTCATTTCTTTGTAACAGCGTTCTGTTTGTGCATAGCCGCTCAGATCTTGCCGTCATTTTTATGCTATAAGACTGAGTCTATTAACACATGGCTTATTAACTCATAAGCTTATTACGCATAAAAAACTACGTAATCGGTAGAGATTTCTATACCAGCAGGGAGAATGTATGAAACTGACATTTAAGGCATCCGCATGCGCATTAACTGTCTCGTTAGCGCTGTTACCCGCAGCGATGGCAAATGCGTGGGAAAAAGATAAAACCTACAACATCACTATTTTGCATACTAACGATCATCATGGTCATTTTTGGCACAATGAAAAAGGTGAGTATGGATTAGCGGCACAAAAAACCGTGGTTGATGAAATTCGTGACGAAGTGGCGAAGCAAGGCGGCAGTGTTTTATTACTCTCTGGTGGGGATATTAATACCGGTGTACCAGAGTCTGATTTGCAAGATGCTGAGCCTGATTTTAAAGGGATGAATTTGGTAGGCTACGATGCGATGGCACTTGGTAACCACGAATTTGATAACCCGCTAGAAGTCCTCAAGCAGCAAGAAAAATGGGCAACGTTCCCATTCTTATCTGCCAACATTTATCAAACCAGCACAGGTAAACGTCTGTTTAAACCTTATCAAGTCTTTGATAAGCAAGGTGTAAAAATTGCTGTTTTAGGCTTAACAACTGACGATACCGCGAAAATCGGTAACCCTGCGAACTTCCCTGATGTTGAATTCCGAGTCCCTGCCGCTGAAGCCAAAAAAGTGGTGGAAGAGCTACGCGCGACTGAGAAACCAGACATTATTATCGCGGCAACCCATATGGGGCACTACGATGATGGTAACCACGGTTCTAACGCACCGGGGGATGTGGAAATGGCGCGCAGCTTACCCGCGGGCTATTTAGATATGATAGTGGGTGGTCACTCACAAGACCCTGTTTGTATGTCTCAAGAGAACAAAAACTACAAGCAAGAAGACTATGTGCCAGGAACGCCATGTGCGCCAGACAACCAAAATGGCACCTGGATTGTTCAAGCCCATGAGTGGGGTAAATATGTAGGTCGTGCCGACTTTGAATTCAAAAACGGTAAATTCACCTTAAAACACTATCAGCTGATCCCAATTAACCTGAAGAAAAAAGTGAAGAAAGACGACGGTTCATCGGATTACGTCTACTACACACAGGAAATTGCGCATAACCCTGAAATGACAAAATTGCTAACCCCTTATCAAGATAAAGGCGACCAGCAATTAGGCGTGAAAGTCGGTTCAGTGGAAGGCAAGCTGGTGGGTGACCGTAATAAAGTGCGCTTTGAGCAAACCAATATGGGGCATTTACTACTGGCGGCTCAAAAAGAGCGTGCAGGGGCTGATTTTGCCATCATGAGCGGCGGCGGCGTGCGTGATTCCATCGAAAGCGGCGATATTACCTATAAAGATGTCCTGAAAGTTCAGCCATTTGCTAACGAATTAGTGTATGTGGACTTTAAAGGCGAAGAGGTTCTGCCATATCTGCAAGCGGTCGCTAACATGAAACCTGACTCAGGTGCTTACGGTCAGTTCTATAATGTGAGCCTGACTCTGAATGCCGATGGCACAATCAGCGACGTGAAGATTGATGGCAAACCCGTCGATAAGAACAAAACTTACCGTATGGCGACATTAAACTTCAACGCGATTGGCGGTGACGGTTATCCAGCTATCGATAATCATCCAAACTACGTCAACACCGGTTTTGTGGATGCGGAAGTGCTCAAAGGCTATATTGAGAAACATTCTCCATTAAAAGCTGCTGATTACGAGCCAAAAGGCGAGATTGTTTATAAAAATAAATAATCGGTGATAAGTATGAAAAAGCCCCTTTATTGGGGCTTTTTGTTTTTTACGATTCTTTCTTAATATCCGCAAAGCTGGCATTTAACACACTTGCCAGATCGCTTGGGGCGAGTTCTAAATCCAAACCGCGCTTGCCACCGGAAATAAACATAGTCGTAAATTCTTGAGCTTGGCTATCAATCACGGTCGGAAGGCGTTTTTTCTGACCTAATGGGCTGATCCCACCCAGCAAATATCCCGTGGTTTTTTGGGCAATTTGCGGATCGGCCATTTCCACTTTTTTGACTTTAAATACCTTGGCGACAGATTTGAGATCGAGCTGCCCAGAAACTGGGGTGACAGCCACCGCTAAGGTTTTTTGATCGCCATTAAGCGCGACTAATAAGGTTTTGAAGACTTGCTTGGCATCTAAGCCTAATTTTTGGACGGCTTCATCACCAAAATTACTCTCATTGGGATCGTGATCATAAGGGTGTAGCGTGAATTTAATTTTTTGTTTTTCCAGTAATTTTACTGCCGGAGTCATAATTATTCCTTTTCTTTTTTAATGACTGGATTTGATCAATTATCGCTTCGTAAATAATCAATTAAGCTCTGTTCACCAAACAAATGCAGTGCGCCTACAGCGACCACATAATTACCCGCAGGCAAGGTTTTCAGTTTTCTCGCCCATTCCTGATTGCGTTGAGTCATCAGCACATTATAAACCCCTTTGCTGAAGGTATTCGGTAATGTAACGCAATTTTCCGGTTGAAAATCCAACCACCAGCTAATCATGGTTTGCAAGGAGCGGGCATTGGCGCGCCAATGAATTAGGGTATCTTGCAATAATGGCAAACCATCATCGGGTAAATCGAGCAGTAATTGCACTTGGGAGTCTACACCTTCTAGCTCAATGATGGGCTTATTTTGGGCTAGTGCGTTATGGATCAGTTGGTAGTCAATTCCATAGTGACCTCGTAAACCCAATAACTGCGCTTGTGTGGCTTGCATCGTCAGGGCGACTTGCCAAGAGGGAAGATGGTCAAACTGAGTGGGGGATTGACGTATCTCTTGGCAGTATTGCGAAAACAGGGCAAATTCGGTGTCCGTTAATCGCTGGGAAATCGGCGCTATCAAGGCTGTAGACGTTGGGAAAGGTGAGTTTGCTTGCGTGATATCCGCCTCAACAATCAGCCCATCTGCGTGGTTGATTTTATCGAGCAAAGTGGCGGATAAGGGAAACATATTTTCGGTTCCCATATGAATACTGCCGACAATGTGCAGCTTTATATTATTAGGTAAGCGAACATCAACAGCAGGATAAGGATAATTCGGAGCCACTCCCCGGTGCAGCCAACTTTTTAAGTTTTCGAGTAGTTTTCCCATCTGATATTTATCCTGATTTAACGACTGAGATAAACAGAGTAAACAATCTTGTGGGAATTTGCGAATCACACCGCACGATACGGTCTATTACGAAGAATTGCAGATAAAAAATAGCGCCTCATCATCAGGCGCTATTCATTATATTGCGTGAGTCATTATGCAAATTAGTCTTTGCGCTTTAATAGGCTTAATAGAGAGAATAAACCAAATGCACTGAAAATTAATTCGATACCGATTAATGCGGTTAACAGCGCAATCGAGGTAATAGGACCATTGCCAATTAATAAGTAAGCAATAAAGAAGTCCAGAACCCCGATAATAATCTGCATCCAACCACCCGCAGATTTAATTTGTTGGATACCGGCATATAGGCGCATTACTCCGCCAATAATAAACAGCGCCGCAATCACCATTGCCATGGCGATTAAGCCCTGTAAAGGCTCTTTGATAAATGCATAACCGACGATGCAGTAAATAATCCCGATGACAAACCCAAAGAGGCGAGACCAGCCCGTATAGATAGTGGTGCTCAGGATGCTCACAATGGCACCGACACCACTTAAGATTAATAGCACGCCCACAATAGCACTGACGGCAATACCAGAGGCAACTGGATTAGCTAAACAGGCGATACCACCTAGCAGTAATAACACGGCGAGAACCGCCAAAATATTACGTTGCTTTTTCACGTCACCATTGGCTAAGTTGGTGAGCTTTTCGCGATTAATATTTAACATGGAACCCTCAAACAGTGAAAATAATTAGAATCACTTAATTATAGAGCAGGAATGATAAAGGCACTGAGGTATTCGGGCGATTTATTGCGTTGAGTCAAAATGTTGGAAAAGCCACCTTTAGGGTTTAAAGGTGGCTTGATAAGGCTATTTTTCAGGTTTGAAACGTAATAAACGGTTGGCGTTGCTGACCACGGTAATGGAAGAAAGCGCCATGGCGGCTCCTGCCACAACCGGGTTTAATAGTGTGCCAGTAATTGGGTATAAAATACCGGCGGCAATCGGAATACCTAACGAGTTATACACGAAGGCACCAAACAAGTTCTGTTTCATATTACGCAGCGTTCCTTTGGAGATAGACACTGCGTCGGCAACGCCGTGTAGGCTTTGGCGCATTAAGGTAATTGACGCAGTTTCAATCGCAATATCACTGCCGCCACCCATGGCAATCCCGACATCCGCACGAGCAAGAGCGGGAGCATCGTTGATACCATCACCCACCATTGCCACTTTATGACCTTTGGCTTGCAAAGCTTCAATCGCCGCAGATTTTCCGTCTGGCATCACACCCGCAATCACTTCGTCAATTCCCGCCTCTTTGGCGATTGCTTTGGCTGTGACTGGGTTATCCCCGGTTAGCATCACTAAGCGGAAGCCTTGTTTATGCAGACGGGCGAGGGCGCTGACACTATCTTCACGCAATGGGTCGCGAATAGACAGCAGTGCCGCAATCTGACCATCAACCGCCAATAGCACCGGCGTAACCCCAAGAGATGCTTGCTGATGGAGCGTTTCATCGATTTCACGGGTATCAATTTGGTTTTCAGTCAGCAGTTTTTGATTGCCAAGTAAAACGGTTTTGCCTTCAACAACCGCGGTGACACCTAATCCAGCCAAAGTTCTAAATTGCTGATTGGCAACAATATCCAGCCCTTTTGCACGGCTAACAATTGCACGAGCCAGCGGGTGGTTAGAACCACTTTCGAGGGACGCCGCAAATTGCAGAGCTTGTGACTCATTAAAACCGTTGAACAGGTGAATATCAGTAACTTGTGGCATGCCCTCAGTTAAGGTACCCGTTTTGTCAAAGACGATGGTATCGAGCTCGCTAGCTTGCTGTAAGGCATCGGCATCACGCACCAATACCCCAAACTCTGCGGCGCGACCGACACCGGATATAATCGACATCGGCGTTGCAAGACCTAAGGCACACGGACAGGCAATAATCAGTACCGTGGTCGTGATAACCAGCGCGTAGGTAATTTGTGGAGCGGGACCCACGAAATACCAAATTGCCCCTGAAATTACTGCAATAGCCACCACCACAGGGACAAACACTGCCGAAATTCGGTCAGCCAATTGCCCGATTTGCGGTTTACTGCTTTGCGCTTGGCGGACTAAGTGAATAATACGCGCTAACGTGGTTTGGCTACCCACTGCGGCGGCGCGGAATAACACGGTACCATCTTGCACAACGGTGCCTGCGTGCACTGCATCGCCACGGCTTTTTTGCTGCGGGATAGGCTCACCCGTTAGCATCGCTTCATCTAACCACACTTCGCCTTCAATAATTTCGCCATCGACAGGGACACGATCCCCTGTGGTTAAGCGTAACACCATGCCTTGTTTCACTTGGGCTAGGGGCATATCGACTTCCCCTTGTTCGGTAACAACGCGGGCCGTTGGTGGCGTTAAATCCAATAACCGCTCTAAGGCTTTGGAGGAACGCTGGCGTGCGCGTTGCTCAAGGGCATGACCTAAGTTAATCAGACCGATGATCATGGCGCTGGCTTCGTAATAAAGATGGCGAGCTTGTTCTGGGAACATCTCAGGCCAAATATTGACGACAATCGAATAGAGCCAAGCTGCCCCAGTACCTAAGGCAACCAAGGTATCCATGGTGGCGCTGCCATTTTTTAAGCTTTGCCATGCACTGCGATAAAAATGTCCACCTGCAAAAATCATTACCAGCAGCGTTAATACCCCGATAGTGAGCCAAATGTTGTGGTTATCAGCGCTTAACATCATGTTGTCGCCGATCATCCCCCAAATCATCACGGGCACACCTAAAGCAAGGGCTAGCGCAGATTGCCAACGGAAGCGGCGCATATTCGCTTGAGCCACCTCTTGCTGGCGTTCACGACGCTTAGCTTCATCTTGGATGATTTCAGCGCCATAACCTGCTTTTACGACCGCTTCAACGAGGTCATCGGGCTTAGCGGTTCCTGTGACTAACGCACTGCGTTCCGCTAAGTTCACTCGTGCGTTTTCCACGCCAGGTACGCTATTAAGTGCCTTTTGCACTTTACTGACGCAGCTGGCGCAGGTCATGCCATCGAGTAATAATTGAATACTGTCATCGGTCACTGCAATGTCAGGCTGTTCGCCAAGGTCAGACTCTTGTGCCGGAATATCACAAACTGCCGCTGAACCCGTTTCCGGCTGTTCAATTGATGTTTTCAACGGCTCAGTTTTTGGGGAGCTAGCACCTTCTTGGGCAAGTTCTGCGTGGAATCCTGCGCCTTCTACCGCGGCGATTAAATCAGCTGCAGAGGCAGTGCCATAAACTTTCGCCAGTTGAGTATCTACAACCGCGGCAGCAACGCCTTCAACAGCTTCTAATGCTTGCTGGGTTTTTCCTGCACATTTCATGCAGTTTAAGCCAGAGAGTTGCAATTCAACATTTGGCGCAGTTGCTTCAGTGGCTTCATAGCCTGCATCGACAATGGTTTGAATGAGGGATTCGACGCTAGCGCTGCTTTCAATCACCGCGTAATCAATCGTGACGTTGACTGATTCAACATCAGGGCGTGCTTGCAGTGCTTTTGTCACGGAGCCGACGCAATGCATGCAGCTCAAACCTTGTAAGGATAGAATTATTTTCATTTTTGATTCTCCGAGCCTTCTCATAACGAGGGGCTATAATTTGTACACAAAATCAGTCTATAATCCGCTATGTAGTTAAGGTTAAACCTTCCCACAAGGGGAAGGTCAAGGGGAATTATGAATATTAGTGAAATTGCCAAAAAAACCGGTCTGACTGCCAAAGCAATTCGCTTTTATGAAGATAAAGGGCTGATCACACCACCGGAACGCGGGGATAATAGTTATCGCTATTATCAAGCCAGACATCTCGATGAGCTGATGCTTTTAAAACAAGCTAAAGATGTGGGGTTTACGCTGGACGAGTGCGGGGAGTTGCTGGGATTGTTTCGTAATCCAAGCCGCCACAGTGCGGATGTGAAAAGTGCGACGATAGCGAAAATTGATGAAATTCAGCAGACGATTTTAAAGCTGTCGGCTATTCGGGATACGTTACAAGAATTAGTGGATGTCTGCCCCGGTGATGAAGGGGCAGACTGCCCGATTATTGACCATCTGGCGCGTGGCTGTTGTCACCATGGTAAGGCTTAACTTTTAGGGTGTTTCCGTCTACGGCGGTTACTTCCACTTCAGCTTCCGCTTTTAATGGGACGTCGCTGTATATGCGCCAACTGCCATCGGCGAGGCGCACGCGGCTAAACCCCTCTTCGGTATCAGTTAGCAAGCGTGCCCTAACACCAACCAGCTGGTGGCTGATTTGGTTGACATCATCGGCACGGCTGGCTTTGCGGTGGCTGAGCCATTTTCGCCATAAAATCGCAGAAACGACGGTAAATACCGCAAATAAGATACCTTGCCATTCCCAACTGAGGAATGGCAATGCAAAGGTGAGCACCCCAACGGTGACGGCGGCAATGCCGGACCAAAGTAGGTAGCCACCTGTACCAAGAAGTTCAGCAATCAGCAGTAATCCCCCAAGACATAGCCAAAACCAGACGGGTTGAGTGCTGATAAATTCTATCATTCTTTAGCCTGCTTTTTGCTTGCACCCATTTTTTTGCTTTCGCCAATGAGTTCAGTGATCCCACCAATCGCGCCCATTAAGTTGCTGGCTTCTAATGGCATCATGATCACTTTGCTATTTTCTGCCGAGCCAATGCTAGTAAGGGCGTCAGTGTATTTTTGTGCCACAAAGTAGTTGATAGCCTGCATATCACCGGCGGCGATCGCCTCAGAAACCATTTGAGTCGCTTTGGCTTCTGCTTCAGCCGCTCGCTCACGCGCTTCTGCTTGTAAGAAGGCAGATTGACGTTCACCTTCCGCTTTCAAAATTTGCGACTGCTTTTCACCTTCCGCTTTTAAGATAGCCGCTTGACGAATACCTTCCGCTTCCAGAATATCGGCACGTTTGGTTCGTTCTGCTTTCATCTGGGCGTTCATCGCACTGACCAGTTCTTTTGGCGGTTTGACATCACGAATTTCAATACGGGTGATTTTTACGCCCCACGGGTTGGTGGCTTCATCCACTACGTGCAGTAAGCGACCATTGATAGAATCACGCTGGGAGAGCATTTCATCCAGCTCCATCGCCCCAAGAACCGTACGGATGTTAGTCATGATCAGGTTCAGAACGGATAATTCTAAATTACTGACTTCATACGCCGCACGCACTGGGTCAATTACTTGAATAAAGCAGACTGCATCAATGGTCACGTTGGCATTATCACGAGAGATAACTTCTTGGGATGGAATATCAAGGACTTGCTCCATCATATTGATACGGCGACCAATTTTATCCATAAATGGCACTAAAAGGTGTAAACCCGGCTGTAAAGTGCGGGTATAACGCCCAAAGCGCTCAACTGTCCACTGGAAGCCTTGTGGTACCGTTTTTACGCAGGTGGTAACGATAACAACAGCAATAATGACAAGAATAACAACTGGTAGCGCACCAGACGCGAACAAATCCATAGGTAATCCTTAACTAGTAAAGTAATGAATAAACTTGGCGACGGAACTTGCTCGCAAGTGCATCACCTGTTCCCATTGCTGACATGATATCCATCATGGTTTTTTTGATTGCGCCATCCCCTGCGTTTAAGTCTTTGCGTAAGAAGGTGAGCAGCATGTCTAACGCTTCTTCATTGCGATTGACTTCGTGAAGCTTTAACGCCAGTTGAACGGCTAACGTAGTATTTTCTTGATCTTGATTGAATTCTTTTATCAGCTGCTGAATTTCTGGGGTATCCGCAGCTTGCTTGGTTAATTCGATTTGAGCCACTAATCCTTGATAACGGCTGTCTTTATCTTGCATTGGCACGGTAGCTAACAAGGCTTCTGCATCATCAATTAAATGTAGACCAATTTGCACTTCAGCTAATAAGAACGTGATATCGCTGTTTTTAGGCGCAAGTTGGTTGGCTTCTTTCAGTAATGGCAGAGCCTCTTGAAGTTTGCCTTCCGCCACTAATTCAGCGGCTTGCGCAGCTTTTAACTCTTCTGGGCTTGGTAATACGCGAGAGAGTATTTGCAGCACAGCTTCTTCAGGCTGTGGACCTTCGAAGCCATCAACTGGGCGACCATTTTGCAGCACATAAACCGTTGGAACGCCTTTTAAGCCAAACTGGCTGGCGATCATTTGTTCTTCATCGCAGTTAACTTTTGCGAGGATAAATAGCCCTGCGTAGTCTTGAGCAATACGCTCTAACATGCTGGTGAATTCTAAGCTTTGAGGGCTGCGTGGTGACCAAAAGTAGAACATGACAGGCATGTTCATGGATTGTTCGATGGTCTGGTGTAGGTTGGTCTCGTTAATATCAATAATTTGTGCGTTAGCTAGCATAAACAGTCTCTTTAAAATTCGTTATTAATCATGTCAATGAAATGGGGGCTTAGTTCTGTTTTTTCAATCTTTCTTGCCCTGACCCGCGAGGACTTTGTCCATTAGCTTATCGGGTAATACACGTTTTAGTATACGCACAAAAACCGTTAATAATGTGACAGAGTAGCGTACACGTGGACGCGGACTCTCTAATGCCAAAATCAATTTTTTGACCACATCTTCAGGATATAACGTAAATTTTGCGGCAATCCCCGGATTTTTAACTGGCTTATCTTGCTGAGTTTGCGCCACATTTTGGGTAAAGGCACTGTGGATGGGACCGGGCTCAATTAAGCTGACGTGAATACCAGAGCCTTGTAATTCCAAACGCAATGCATCTGACCAAGCTTCCAACGCGTATTTACTGGCGGCATAGGCTCCACGACCTGGCGTTGAGATAATGCCCATCACGGAGCTAGTTTGCACAATACGACCTTCATGGTGTGGCAGCATGGCGGGAAGCAGCAGGAAGGTCAATTGGTGAACTCCGAAAAAATTACTGGAGAATTGGGATTCCAATTGCTGGCGGCTCACGGTGTTCAATGGGCCATATACCCCGAATCCGGCGTTATTGAATAATCCGAAAAGTTTTCCATTACAGAGCGTCAGAACCTGCTGAGCAGCGGTCTCAACACTTACCGGGTCATCTAAATCTAACGTCACGGTTTCGAAGCCAAGTGATTGTAATCGTTCAATATCAGCCTGTTTTCGACAGGTGGCTATCACATGATAACCACGCTGTTTTAAAGTCTGCGCAGCGCTCAACCCTATGCCACTTGACGCCCCTGTCACTAATACCGTTTTTTGCATAACTTTACCTACTCTGGGCTAAATGTTCGCTATCATATTGGTTCATTATAATTTATTTACCCAACAAATTTATTTGGCTAATAACTTTATTATTGTTAATAAGGCTATTTGGTTAATAACATTATTTTGTTAACAAATAGGGCGATAGCTGTTTTTCCATAAAATCTGCAATCGTGGGCTGGGCTTGCTCAGTGGGATGAATACCATCAGGTTGGATCCATTCCGGTTTGGTGATCACGCTTTCCATAAAAAATGGGATCAGCGGAAGGTTATTTTTTTCAGCCAGCGTTGGGTACACTTTTTCAAAGCTGGATGTATAGCGTTTACCATAGTTTGGCGGGATACGAATTTGCATTAAGAGCGGTTTAGCACCATTTTGCTCTATTTGGTCGATAATCTGTTGTAATGTTATACCTAACTGTTCAACAGATAGCCCTTGCAAACCATCATTAGCTCCCAGCTCAATCAGCACCCAGTCAGGTTTGTGCTGGGCTAGAAGAGTGGGGAGACGTTCTAACCCTTGAGAGGCGGTATTTCCACTAATACTGCCATTAATAACTAAAATCGGTGGCGACTTTTTTTGCCAACGTTCGGCAAGTAATGTTGCCCAAGCTTGCTCGGCGGGTATTCGATAGCCTGCACTAAGACTATCGCCGAGGATCAATAGTTTCGTTGCCGCGAGCGTTTGTCCGCTGGCGGTAACTAACAGGAGAAAAACCAATATATGTCGGCGCAAAATATTCTTGAAGTTCATCATCTCATTAAACGTGTTGGTCAAGGTGAACATGAACTGACTATATTGCAAGGAGTCGAGCTAATTGTCGAGTCTGGTCAGACAATTGCTTTAATTGGTGAGTCAGGTTCAGGAAAGTCCACCTTATTAGGCATTATTGCTGGGTTGGATGATGGCTCTAGCGGCACCGTGAAGTTACTTGACCAAGACTTAACGACCATGGACGAAGAAGCTCGGGCGCGATTACGGGCGCAAAGTGTCGGCTTTGTTTTCCAATCTTTTATGTTAATTCCAACGCTGAACGCCCTTGAAAATGTCCAATTGCCTTCTTTACTGCGCGGTGAATCCGAAACCAAGAGTCATCAGCAGGCGGTGAGCTTACTGACGGATTTAGGGTTAGGAAATCGCTTAAAACATATGCCAGCTCAGCTTTCAGGCGGTGAGCAGCAGCGTGTGGCATTGGCTCGGGCGTTTAATGGTCAGCCTCAAATCTTATTTGCTGATGAACCTACAGGAAATCTTGACCGCCATACGGGAGATAAAATCGCCGATTTGTTATTTGCGATGAATAAAGAGCACGGTACTACGCTGATTTTGGTTACCCATGACAATGAGTTAGCCGCCCGCTGCCAACGTCGATTACGGTTAGTTGATGGGCAATTGAGGGAAGAGTCATGATTTGGCGCTGGTTTTGGCGTGAATGGAAAACGCCGTCTTTGTTGATTGTGTGGCTAGCATTAACCTTGGCAGTCGCCTGTGTGCTGGCGTTAGGGCGGATCAGCGATCGCATTGAAAATAGCATGAGCTATCAGAGCCAAGAGCTACTCGCGGGGGATTTGGTGCTGCGTTCTTCCCATCCGAGTGAGCCAGCATGGCTTGCCGCGGCGCAGCAAGCAGGCCTGACATTGAGCCAGCAAATTTCATTTTCAACTATGGCGTATTCTACCGCTGATGAAGAGGGGCGTCCGCAATTAGTGTTAGTTAAGGCGGCAGATGCGAGTTATCCACTATACGGTGACTTAGTGACCGAGCCTGCGGGGTTAAAACCCACTAAAGGGCATATTCTCGTCGCCCCGAGATTATTGGAATTACTGAACTTAAAGGTTGGCGAACAGATTGATATCGGCGATGGGACGTTTACGATTTCAGGGACGTTAATTCAGGAACCTGATAGTGGTTTTAACCCCTTTCAAATTGCGCCAAGGGTGTTGATCTCGATTGAGGATGCACCATTAACTGGGGCAATTCAAGTGGGAAGCCGTTTAACGTATCGCGATATGTTTGCGGGTTCTCGCCAAGCGATTGATGCATTCAAAGAGAAATATGATGCTCAATTACGTAGCGATCAGCGCTGGTATACCCTGGATGATGACAGCGGCGCGGTCGGGAAAACCTTTAAGCGTGCTCAGCAGTTTTTGCTGCTATCGGTGTTGCTAACGCTGTTATTGGCGATCGCGGCGGTAGTGGTGTCGATGACCCATTATTGTCGAAGCCGTCACCAGCTTATTGCGGTTTTGAAGACCTTAGGGGCAGGCCGAGGTGCATTACGTAAGTGGATCATTGGTCAGTGGTTAGTGATTTTAGTGGCAGCGGCATTATTAGGGTCTTTGCTGGGGCTGGCTTTTGAAGACATTTTAATGCAGATATTGTCGGCTATGTTACCTAAAGCCTTGCCGAGCGCCAGTTTTTGGCCGTGGATATGGGCAGTGGCAACGCTGTTTATTATCGCGATTATTGTGGGGATCCGTCCTTACTATCAATTGATGGGAACCCAGCCTTCTCGTGTATTACGGGAAGATGCCAAATCACCAATTTGGCCACTGTATTATTATCTGCCTGTGGTTACGTTGATTGTGGTCGGCGGGTTATTCCTGTTTGCGGGGGTAAACCCACTGTTATGGTCAATCTTACTGGGGATTGTCGTAGTAGCAGTGCTTCTGGCATTGATTGGTTGGCTAGGGTTGTGGTTGCTGAGAAAAGTGCAGTTTCGCCAGCTAAGCCTGCGTTTATCAGTAAGTCGCTTATTGCGTCAGCCACTGCAAACTATCACGCAGATGAGCGCATTTTCACTGTCATTTATGCTATTGGCGTTGTTGATTTTGGTTCGAGGGGATCTTTTAGATCGCTGGCAGCAGCAGCTACCCGCGGATAGCCCGAATTATTTTCTGATCAATATGACGCAGTCTCAGCTTGATCCTGTTACGCAGCTTTTAAAGCAGTACGAGGTCACACCAACGGAGTTTAATCCGGTTGTGTTAGCGCGTTTATCGGAAATTAATGACCAGTCTGCGATGGAGTGGGCGGATGCGCGTGATCCCAACAATAACACGGTTAGGCGAGAGCTAAGCTTAACGTGGCAATCAACATTGCCGCCTGCAAACGAGTTAGAGCAAGGAACTTGGCCACCAAAAGCGGGGGAAGTTTCCATTGAGCAAACTGTTGTTAAAGAGTTAGGACTAAAAATCGGCGATAAATTGACGTTCAATGCGGGATCGCAGATCTTCACAGCAAAAGTTAGCAGTATTCGTAAAGTGGACTGGGAAAGTTTGCGCCCAAATTTCTACTTTATTTTTGCGGAAGAAACGTTATCGCCAATGCCAGAAACATGGTTGAGTAGCTTCCATTATGATGGCGATGGGCAGTTGTTAACCCAGCTGAGTCATCAGTACCCAACTATTAATGTGTTGGATACTGGCGCTATCATCACGCAAATTCAGCAGATTTTACAGCAGGTCAGCCAAGCTTTAGAAGTGATGGTGGTTTTGGTGATTTTCTGTGGCTTATTATTGTTGCTCGCACAGATTCAAGTGGGTATGAGCCAACGAGAGCGTGAGCTGGTGGTGTATCGTACTCTTGGTGCGAGCAAAAAATTGATGCGCCGTACTTTATGGAGTGAATTTGCTTTACTCGGCGCAATGGCGGGGCTTGCCGCGGCATTTGGAGCTGAAGTGGCACTATGGTTACTGCAAACTAAGGTCTTTGATTTCCCGTGGCAGCCAGAATGGCGCCTGTGGGTGTTATTGCCGCTCTGTGCTGGGTTCTTGTTATCAGTGTGTGGCGGTTGGTTGGGGCTGCGATTACTCGGCACTGGCAATCAGCATCGCCGATTATCGAACGGTTAATGGGATAAAAAAATAGAATAGCCACGAAGGTGGCTATTCTATTTAAAAATGAAAATCGGATGCTTGAGCTTCGCTGTATAGATTTTTTAAGTTGATGTATCCGACATCAAATAAATATTATTTTGTTAGTGTGATTGGTTAAACGAACTGTCTCTAATCCTTCACAAAACCTTCATTCGCCACGGTTATGATTCCGCCATCAATTATTGATGGTATGAAATAGGAAAATAACAATGGTTCGCCTTACACCAATAACTTTCAAACTAACATCCCTTTCTTTATTAATTGGTTTACTCTCATTTAGCACCGCAGGGGTTGCTCAACAAATTTCACAGAAACAAGTGCCAGCCACACTTGCTGGGCATGCCATTTTATCGGTGGATGCGACAGTACCAACGCCGGAAAATGCACCTTCGGATATGCAACATAGTGGCAAATACACTACAGGAACCCGCGTTGATACACTGAATAAAGTGGAGGGAAAATCCGATGGGCGCCCAACAGGTAAGTTTGTTCCAATCAAGGGGCAACCGTTACAAGGTCATTCAGGTATCAAGCGTATGGCTGATGGTACCTACTGGGTTCTCACAGATAACGGCTTTGGGAATAAAATGAATTCCCCTGACTCTATGCTGTATTTAACTCAGTATGATATTGATTTTAAAACGGGGAAAGCCAACCCGTTGAAAACAATTTTCTTCCACGATCCCAACAAAATTATTCCTTTTCATATTATTAACGAAAGCAGTGAAAAGCGTTATTTGACGGGAAGTGACTTTGATCCAGAAAGTTTTCAATTTGCCGATGGTTCCTTATGGGTGGGTGATGAATTTGGGCCTTATCTCATCAAAATGGATTTAAATGGCAAGGTGTTGGCGCTATTTGAAACGCAAGTTGAAGGCAAGAAAGTCATTTCCCCTGACCACTACACACTGACAACACCGGGCAAACCTGCGGATAAAGTGACTTTCCAAGTCAATCGCTCAAAAGGTTTTGAAGGAATGGCATCATCACCGGATGGAACCAAACTTTATCCGATGTTGGAAGGGGCTTTGTGGCAAGAAGATAAACAAGACTATGAGAATGTGAACGGCAAAAAAGCGGCGCGTATTCTTGAATTTGATGTGAAAAAGCAAGATTGGACTGGGCGCAGTTGGTTATATGTTTTTGAAGATAATCAAAATGCCATCGGTGATTTTAACCTGATTGATGACACTCACGGTTTGATTATCGAACGTGATAATGGGGAAGGCACTGCGGATAAAGCGTGCGCTGAAGGCGAAAAAAACAAAGAAAACTGCTTTAGCAACTTAGCAAAATTCAAACGTGTTTATCGCATTGAATTTTCAGATAAAAATGTAGGTGATACAGTGGATAAACAAGCCTATGTTGACTTAATGAACATCCAAGACCCTAACAAGCTAGCCAGGAAACCACTAAATGATGGGGTATTTACCTTCCCATTCTTCACGATTGAAAATGTGGATGTGGTGGATAATGAACATATTATCGTCGGTAACGATAATAACTACCCGTTCTCTTCCAGTCGTGAACCCAATCAAGCGGATGATAATGAATTTATCTTGCTGAAAGTACCAGAGTTATTGAAGTAATTTGTAATCGGTTATGCCGGTAAGAAGTAGAACGTGTAAATGGATCCTTGTTTTCCCTTGGTTTGATAATTTGCTCGGGTTGCCCCGAGCTTTTTTCTTTTTGCGGGCTAATCTTTTTTTACTTCTAAAGCAGGGGGCTTCATCATTAAAGTAAAGAATAGGATCACGATAACAGGAGCTGCGATGGTTAAAAATGCAGGGGTAAAACTGCCTGTAATATCCTTAATTGCGCCTGCGATAAATGGCGCTAAACAGGCAATAGTTGAGATTAAATTGACGACCGAGAACAACTCTAAATAAGGTCCGCGACCAAAATAATTGGACAGTAAAACACTGGACGCTAAGAAGGTCATACCGTAGCCAACACCCACGCAAATCACGAACAAAATCAGCGAGAACCATGATGTGGAGATACTCAATGCCACTACGCCAAGCACCATAATAATTAGGCTACCAATCAGTAAACGTTTCGGCTCCAACCATTCACCCGCCGCACCGCCTAAGAAGCGCGAAAATGCATTCACAAACGCCATGGTACTTAACAGAGAAACCGCGATAGTCATACCAAATCCACGCTCTTCAATGTGCGCCACTGCAAAACTGTTTACTGTAATACCGCACCATAAAAAAGAGGTGTAAGTCGCGGCGATTAAATAGAACTGCCAAGTGCGTAATGCGCGGCGAACTGTCCAAATCTCTGCGGTGCGATAAATAGGCTTATTCGCATGACTAACTTGTTTTTGCATTACTTTTTTGGCGTGATCTTGTTCTTTTTTCCCTTCACGTAATGCCAAGATAGTGATGATTGTGACAATGCTAAGATAAACTGCACATAATACCCAGTGCATTCGCCAAGAGCCTAATTGATTCGATGCGTAGAAGTAAATCCAAGGACCTGCAACGCCACCCAATCCACCAATCGTGAAATACAATCCAAATGCCAGAGATTGTTTTTCAAATAGGCGAGAAAGTACATAGGTACCGGGAACGGTCGCTAATAGTGTAAACCCAATACCAATCAAGGCAGTGCCTAAGAAATAGGTGCTGATCGCTTCGGTGGAATAGAGGCTATAAAAGCCAGAACAGAAAACGAGCATGCCTAAAAGCAGTGTAAGACGAACACCGACTTTACGTATCAGCAATGAGGGTAAAAAGCTCGCTAAACCGCAGGTTAAACCAAGTAAAGTAAAACCAAAGCCTGCCTCAGTCCAACTCCATTTTAATTCGCCGATCATGCTCGGTAATACTACGCCTAATGAGGTAAATGTGGTGGCGGTAGCAAGGAAATAAACCAGTCCGAGGAGAATAAGAATTGACCATTGGTATAACGGACTAAACGGTGAGGCTTGTGTTTCTGGCATATGTACTCCAGTGGTGCCCTAGTGAGTTAGTCATCACTCACAAGTAATCACTATAAAAGTAGGGCAAAAATAGCACAATGCCCGAAATATTACTCTCGGGCACGAATAGCGCTATTTTCCCTATTTTTGGCGAGAGTACCAGCCTAATTTTGTTTTTGCCCACTCAATGCCACTTTTATACTCATTTGGCAGCATTGGGATCAAACTATCGAGGGTATTTTCGAGTTGATGAATATCGCTATGAGTCAGATTTAAGTGACCCACTTTACGTACTGGGCGCACTTCTTTCTCATACCAATGTAAATGGACTAAAGACAGATTCAACCATTCTTGGTTAACATCAGTGCCAATTAAATTGACCATTACCGCAGGGCTGAAAACTTCTGGTGTCGGCATCGGTAAATTTAAAATCGCGCGTAAATGAAGCTCAAATTGGCTAATGGAAGCGCCGTTTTGAGTCCAATGCCCACTATTATGAACGCGAGGGGCGATTTCGTTGATCAGCAGTTTATCGCCAACCACAAAACACTCCATTGCCATCACACCGATATACCCTAACTCATCCATCACGGCACTGAGCATCGTCTGTGCTTGTTGCTGCTGGACAGGGTTTGCATCAGGAAAAGCCACACTGGTGCGTAAAATCCCTTCTTGGTGAAGATTATGGGTGATTGGGTAGAACACTGATTCACCGGATTGGCTACGGGCACCAATTACGGAGACTTCAGCATCAAATGGGATCCCTTGTTCGACGATGCATTCACCGTAAATTTCCGCAGGGAGCGTTTGCTCATCACCGGGGCGAACACGCCATTGGCCACGACCGTCGTAGCCACCGGTTCTGCGTTTCACTATCAAAAAATCACCCAGAGTGGCAAACAATTCTGGCCATTGGTCTGGCGATTCTAATAGTGCCCAAGGCGCTGTCGATAAATTTAACGAGTCGAACAGGCTTTTTTGTGGGAAGCGGTCAGCTAGACGTGGAAATATATCACGGTTAATAAACGCATTATGACGCGCTAACTCTTTGGTTAATGGGGTTTCTGGCCAACGTTCAATTTCAGCGGTGATCACACTTTGTTGATAAGGTACCGCTTCAGGCTCGGCATCTAACCCAACAGGAAAGACAGAAATACCTAGCGGTTCGCCTGCTTGGCGCAGCATGCGACCTAATTGACCGTTACCAAGGACACAAACCGGTTTCATTACGCATCCCTCGGATCTGGGTTATTTAATACGTCGTTGGTTTGTGCTTCACGCCATGCGGATAAGCGATTGAATAGCTCGCTGTCATGATTGGCTAAAATTTGTGCTGCTAGCAGTGCGGCGTTAGCTGAGCCCGCTTTCCCAATGGCAAGTGTGCCAACGGGAATGCCTTTTGGCATCTGAACGATAGAATACAGGCTATCGACACCACTTAATGCAGCGCTCTGTACAGGGACACCAAGGACGGGAACCAACGTTTTTGCGGCTAACATTCCCGGCAAATGGGCGGCACCACCGGCACCCGCGATAATCACATCAAAACCATTTTGTTTGGCATTTTCAGCAAAGGAAAATAGTTTGTCTGGCGTGCGATGTGCGGAAACAATCTCAACATGGAAAGGCAGTTGCAGTTCGGTCAGCACGTCAGCGGCATGCTGCATGGTTGTCCAATCACTTTTAGAACCCATAACAATGGCGATTTTTGCCGCAGATTGAGCAGGAACTTGGGCAGTCATTTGGTGTGATCCCTGTATTGAAAAATATCACCCTAAGGGTGGGAATGTGAATTGCCCCGATCATATCACGGTAATTAGGTAAGGAAAACGTTTGCGTGATTATAAAATAAGCAAACAGTCATACTGACAACCAACAATTTATCTGCGTGTCTTTATCAAGATAGGAATGTTAAAAAGGAAAGAAAATAAGCTCAACGCCGTTTTCGTTGATCACAAAGGCGGAGCCTTCGCTGTGCCATGCGCCTAAAACGCCACGAAAATGAAGTTGACCACCGAGATTAATCTCGTGGATAGCAGGGCGATGCGTATGTCCGTGGATAATCCATTGTGCTTGATGTCGGTTTAAGGCATCAATCACCGCGTCGGGATTGACGTCCATAATGGCTTCGGATTTCATACTGCTGGCATATTGGCTATTGCGACGCATTTTTTGTGCGATGCGGCGGCGAATAAAGAGCGGTAGCAGTAAAAATACCCGTTGGATCCAAGGAGTATGGACCTTTTTACGGTAGTTCTGATAAGCAGCATCGTCGGTGCATAAGGTATCACCGTGCATAATTAAAATACGCTTATCATATAGTTCAAGTAGGGTTTCTTGGGGCAAAATGGTCATGCCGCACTGTTTTGCATAACGTTGACCCAATAAAAAATCGCGATTGCCATGAATGAAATAGCAAGGGATACCGCGTTCACTCAGCTGTTTTAGGGCTTGAGCCACTTGCTGATGCAAGAGGGTATTATCATCGTCGCCAATCCAATAATTGAAAAAGTCACCGAGAATATACAGGCTGTCGGCGTGTATGGCTTGCTGTTCAATAAATGTAAGAAAACCGGCGGTGATCGCCGGTTCATCTTCACTTAAATGCAAATCTGCAATGATATAAGTGGACATAAATTCAGGAATTACTCGCTGACAGTCACTTTTTCAATCACTACGTCTTCGCGAGGTACGTCTTGGTGGAAACCACTACGACCAGTAGAAACGCCTTTGATTTTGTCAACAACGTCCATACCTTCAACCACTTCAGCAAATACGCAGTAACCCCAACCATCTGGGCGCTCTGAACGGAAGTTTAAGAAGTCATTGTCAGCGACGTTGATGAAGAATTGTGCTGTTGCTGAGTGTGGGTCGTTAGTACGAGCCATTGCTAATGTACCGCGGCTGTTTTTCAGTCCGTTATTAGCTTCGTTCTTGATAGGCGCTTTAGTGTCTTTTTGGTTCATGCCTGGCTCAAAACCACCGCCTTGGATCATGAAGCCGTTAATAACACGGTGGAAAATGGTATTATTGTAGAAACCTTCGCGGCAGTAAGTTAAAAAGTTTTCGACAGTGACAGGTGCTTTGTCTGCGAAAGTTTTGATAACGATGTCACCGTGATTGGTATGAAATGTAACCATAATAGCTATCCTGAATAATTGTTTTTTATGCGCTAACTTGCGAAAGCGTTGAGATCAGCAAGTTTATATCACAGATAAAACCTGACTTGAAGCGACAGTGTGTTTGCAAAATAGGTTATCCCATAACAATGACCTAATAAATAAGGCGATAAAGTCAGGCGCTAACCTTGCTTTCTTCGGATGATCGCGATTCAATACCGTGCTATTTTCGTAAGGTTGAATTTGGATATTTTATCCTCAACATTGCGATAATCTGATGTATGATAGATATACACGTACTAATAAAATGGAAATAAAAAGATGCTGCAGATTTTCAATACACTGAGTCGTCAAAAAGAAGAATTTAAACCCATCCATGCTGGAAAGATTGGGATGTACGTGTGTGGCATCACCATTTACGATTTGTGTCATATTGGTCACGGTCGTACCTTTGTGGCTTTCGATGCAATTAGCCGCTATTTACGCTATTTAGGCTATGACCTGAATTATGTGCGTAATGTAACGGATATTGATGACAAAATCATTAAACGTGCAGCTGAAAATAATGAAAGCGTGGAAGAGTTAACCACTCGCATGTTAGCGGAAATGCACAAAGATTTTGATGCATTAAATATTCTACGTCCAGACAGTGAACCACGCGCCACTCGCCATATTCATGAAATCATTGAGCTAACTGAAAGCTTGATTGAGCGTGGTCATGCTTATGTTGCAGATAATGGTGATGTGATGTTTGAAGTTAAAACTGATCCAAACTACGGCTTATTATCTCGCCAAGACTTAGACCAACTACAAGCGGGTGCCCGTGTTGAAGTGGCTGATGTAAAACGTAATCCAATGGACTTCGTGTTATGGAAAATGTCCAAAGAGGGTGAACCAAGCTGGGAATCACCGTGGGGATTAGGTCGCCCAGGCTGGCATATCGAATGTTCGGCAATGAATAGTAAAACATTAGGTAACCATTTTGATATTCATGGCGGCGGCTCTGACTTAATGTTCCCGCATCATGAAAATGAAATTGCGCAATCTACCTGCGCCCATGATGGTCCTTATGTTAATTACTGGATGCATTCTGGTATGGTGATGGTTGATAGAGAAAAAATGTCTAAATCTCTCAACAACTTCTTTACCATCCGTGATGTATTAGAGTACTACGATGCGGAAACTGTACGCTACTTCCTACTTTCGGGTCACTATCGTAGCCAACTGAACTATACCGAAGAGAACTTAAAACAAGCGCGTACCGCATTAGAACGCCTGTATACAGCGCTGCGCGGCACGGATAAATCGGCTGTACCAGCAGGCGGTGAAGAGTATAAGAGTCGTTTCTGTGAAGCGATGAATGACGACTTCAATACACCAGAAGCTTATTCAGCGTTGTTTGATATGGCGCGTGAATTAAACCGCCTGAAAACTGAAAATATGGATGCAGCAAACGGCATGGCGGCTCAATTACGTGAGCTAGCAAAAGTGCTGGGACTGTTAGAGCAAGATCCTGAAACCTTCCTGCAAGGTGGCGCACAAGGCGAAGATGATGCGGAAGTCGCAAAAATCGAAGCGCTGATTAAACAGCGTAACGATGCGCGTCAAAGTAAGGATTGGGCTCTGGCGGATCAGGCGCGTGATGCGTTAGCGGCGATGGGGGTTGTTTTAGAAGACTCGTCAGCTGGCACCTCATGGCGTCGCAAATAATTCTCGTCATTCTTCGAACCGTAGCTGTGTTGCCGGCACTCGCTAACCCTAGTCACATACTTGTGTATGCTCCTAGGGATTAGCTCCTTTGGCGCCTTGCTACAATTCGAATAATTTAGAGAATCTAGCTTAACTAGCTTAACTAGCTTAACAAATAAGAATAAAACCCACTAAAAAGGATCTATTTTTGGTGGGTTTTTTTATGGCTGTTGCGGCTAAATTTGCAAGCGTGGTGTGGGGCGGTTATCGATAATGTTAAGTGAAATATAGACAGTGGAGTTTAACATTGGGGCACCGAAACGGTGAATTCACTCACAATGAAAACATAGATAAGGATAAATATGTTTCCAATAAATAATAATCGACCAACCGCATCACAATCGACAGAATTTCCAACATCATCAAATACAAGCCATCTCCCTGAACGTATTAAATCTATCCAAAATATCTCCGAACTTAGCCCGAATTTGGCTGAAACAAAACTCGTTAAAAGAAATAGACCAAAGTTAAAATTAGATATTGGAGCCACTATTCAGCGCTCTGTATTTGATAAATTGTTAGAGAAAACAAATGCACTTATCGAAGAGAAAAACATTCAATACGATCAGGAGGATAGAGGTCAGCGTTATCAGGATATTGGTAGTGCGAAACATACGCAAATATCAATACGGGGCGCTGATAAACCCATTGTGACTCTCGCTGCAAACCGACTCCAAGTGGGGGGCGAAAATTTAGCCATCCGCTGCCAATATCCCAAAGATAATGACCAAGCCATTGAAAATCATTTATCTATGCTTATGGCAAACAAAACTCCGATATTAGTCGTCTTAGCATCAAAACAAGAGATTGATAATTCTATCTTTCAAGGAGAGAAGCTCCCGCCTTACTTTATGAGTAATCAAAAATATGGCGCCGTTGAAGTCACTTTTGAACAAGAAAAAAAGAACTATAAAGTAGAACCTAAAAAAGCAAACACAGGGGCGAACCCGTTGGAATTTAGCCAATATAAAATGGAGATTTCTAATGGTCATAAAAAGCATTCAATCCCAGTGCTCCACGTGACTAATTGGAATGATGGGGGAACGGTGACAACGGAGGAGTTAGTTAAATTAAACCAGCTTATTAGAGTCATCAATGAAGGTAGCTTATTTGAACTCTATAAAAATCAAGGTGTAGATATAGGAGGAAGAAATAAACCGCTTCCCGTTATTCATTGCAAAGCTGGTATTGGTCGAACAGGGGTATTAGCGGCATGCATGCAGTGGAGAAAGGCAGGAAATAAACTATCGATGGAAGATATCGTATTAGCATTGCGGGAGACAGGAAGTCCGAATATGGTTCAAAATGAAGCGCAATATCGGCAATTACAAGAATTCACAAATGTGCCATTATCCCCAACAAGAACAATCGGTAAGTGGGCTTTTTGATTGAATAACAAAAGGTAAGCTGAATAGGGCTCAGCTTACCTCTATCAAGGATGTAGTGGGAACTACTCTTGAACTGTGATTTGTTCGCTTCCCATAGAAACGACTTTGCCAGCGACAATTTTACAGCGTTTACGTGTTTCAACAACGCCATCAACTTGCACTAAGCCATCAGCAATCATTGATTTTGCCATCGCACCACTTTCTGCCCAACCTTCAATTTTTAGCAGGTCGCATAACTCGATATGGGGATGACCATCAAGATGAAAAATATCCATTGTGACTCCAAATTACATTAAATATCGTGGTACTCTTCGCACGCCTGTAACGTGTTTTGAATCAGTGTAGCCACGGTCATTGGCCCAACACCGCCCGGTACTGGCGTGATCCATGCAGCGCGTTTTGACGCTTCATCGAAATCAACATCTCCAGTTACTTTGCCATTTTCTAAGCGGTTAATACCCACATCGATAACGATAGCGCCCGGTTTGATCCATTCGCCTGGAATAAAGTTAGGTTTACCCACAGCCACGACCAGTAAATCCGCATTACGGACATGCTGTTCGAGATCTTTGGTAAAGCGATGAGTAACGGTGGTGGTGCAGCCCGCTAATAATAATTCAAGGCTCATCGGACGACCAACAATATTTGATGCACCAATGATAACGGCGTTTAAACCGTAGGTATTAATGTCATAACGCTCAAGTAAGGTAACAATCCCTCTTGGGGTACAAGGACGCAGGCGAGGCGCACGTTGGCATAAACGACCGACGTTATAAGGGTGGAAACCATCGACGTCTTTATCGGGATGAATGCGTTCAATCACTTTGACGTTATCAATGCCAGCAGGTAATGGTAACTGAACTAAGATGCCATCAATTTCATTATCTTGGTTAAGGTCATCAATCAGTTTGAGCAGTTCAGCTTCAGTTGTCGTGTCTGGTAAATCATAGGAGCGAGAAATAAAGCCAACTTCTTCGCAAGCACGTCGCTTACTGCCAACATAAATTTGAGAAGCGGGATTAGCGCCTACGAGAATAACGGCAAGCCCGGGGGCTCGTTTACCATTGGCAATACGAGTTTGTACTTTTTGAGCAACTTCCTGTCTAATTGCTTGCGCAATCGTTTTCCCATCAATAATTTTTGCTAACATCTGTAACTTAATCCATATATGAGACACGGGGGATGCCTCTATTTTGTCAGAACTTGCTAGTAATGTCAGGTCTATCTGATAGATAAAGTAAGCATATCGTTATTTAAGTAGTGAAAAGCCATTGACTCGGCGCTCAGCAACCGTATAATTCAACGCCATCAGCCAGATAGGCTGTCTGCGCACACAATGCGCCCTTAGCTCAGTTGGATAGAGCAACGGCCTTCTAAGCCGTAGGTCACAGGTTCGAATCCTGTAGGGCGTACCATTCTCAAGCAAGCGCATATCAATAGACATCACAGGATGTCTTTTTTATGCCTGAAATTCATGGAATCAGCTGATTTTAGCCTTTCTTCGTTCAATTAACGTCTACCTATTCAACTATAAGGTAATTCATCATTAATACCTAAAATAGTTGTGGGTTTTGGATGTTGATATCCTTGTTAGGTGATGAATATGGTGCTTTCTGCTCAAACTAAACCATATAAT